>NZ_JBHXRV010000008.1:0-68280 GCF_042716745.1 Streptomyces sp. NPDC058663 | reverse complement strand
GCACACCCCAGTTCTCCGGGGATCCTGACACGCGGCTCCGACAGACGGCACGGAGGAGGGGAGCGCCCGGACTGCTACGGCCGCTCCCCTCCTCCGCGTCGTACGGCAGCCAACGCCCGTACGGGACGGCTCAGACGCGCACGGAGTCGCGCTCCCGTCCGTCCTTGTCCAGCCGATCCTGCCCCGCTCCGCCCGCGTCGAGGCTCGCCCCCTCGATGTCCAGGTCCGGCAGGGCCCGCTGGAGCGGTTGCGGCAGCCACCAGGCGCTGCGGCCGAGCAGGGTCATCACGGCCGGTACGAGTGTCATGCGGACGACGAACGCGTCGACGACGACGCCGACCGCCAGCGCGAACCCGATCGACTTGATGATCGGGTCGTCCAGCAGGACGAACCCGCCGAACACCGCGGTCATGATGAGCGCCGCCGCGCTGACCACCCGCGCGTTGTGGCCGACGCCGCCCACCACCGCGTCCCGGGCGGAACTGCCGTGGACGAAGTCCTCACGCATGCGAGAGACGAGGAAGACCTCGTAGTCCATCGCCAGCCCGAAGAGGATTCCGATGAGCAGGATCGGCAGGAAGCTCACCAGGGGGCCCGGGGTGTCGATCCCGACGAGCTGGGCGAGGTGGCCCTGCTGGAAGATCGCGACCGTGATGCCGAACGTCGCACCCACGGTGAGCAGGAAGCCCAGCGCCGCCTTCAGCGGTACGAGCACCGAGCGGAACACCAGCATCAGCAGCAGCACCGAGAGGCCGACGACGAGCCCGAGGTAGACCGGCATGGCGTCGGCGAGCTTCTCCGAGACGTCGATGCCCAGCGCGGTGACGCCCGTCAGCGCGATGTCGGCGCCCTTGACCTGGCCGACCTTGTCGCGGATGGCGTGCACCGCCTTCTCGGTGGCCTCGCTGGTCGGGCCGGCCTTCGGGATGACGGCGAGGAGGGCGGTGGTGCCCGCCTTGTTGAACCGCGGCGGGGCGACGGCGAGGACGCCCTCCGCCTTCTGGATGAGGCCGGCGGCCTGGGTGGCCGCTTCCTTGGTCTGTGTCGGGTCGTCCGACGAGACGACGGCGAGCAGCCGCCCGTTGAAGCCCGGGCCGAATCCCTCGCTCGTCAGGTCGTACGCCTTGCGGGCCGGGGAATCCACGGCGGCGGTGCCCGCGTCGGGCAGGGCCAGTCGCATGTCCTGGGCAGGCAGTGCCAGCGCGCCGAGACCCGCGATGCCGACGACCAGCAGCGGAACGCGCAGCCTGGCGACGAACCGGCCCCAACGGAAGCCGAACGGCTCCGCGGCCCGGCCCGCTCCGGCCTTCGCCGCCCCGCTCTTCGCCGTCCCGCTCTTCCCCGTACAGCTCTTCTCCGTCCCGTTCTTCTCAGGCTGTGCCGGGTCCGCCCCGGCCTGCTCCGCCCCATATCCCTGCTTCCGCTCCTTGCGCAGTCGGCGCGGCAGCACCCGGTCACCGGCGAAGCCGAGCGCAGCGGGGAGCAGGGTGAGCGCGACGAGGACGGCGACCAGCACGGTTCCCGCCGCGGCCAGCCCCATGACGCTCAGGAACGGAATCCCGACGACGGACAGGCCGACCAGCGCGATGACGACAGTGGCACCCGCGAAGACAACGGCGGAACCTGCTGTTCCGGTGGCTCGGCCGACGGCCTCCTCACCGTCCATCCCGTCGGCGAGGTACTGCCGGTAGCGGGAGGTGATGAAGAGGGAGTAGTCGATGCCGACGGCCAGGCCCAGCATCAGCGCGAGGATGGGCGCGGTGCCGGTCAGTTCGACGACGCCGCTGAGCGCGAAGAGCCCCGCCATGCCGGCGGCAACGCCGATCAGTGCGTTCAGCAGGGTCATTCCGGCGGCGACCAGGGAGCCGAAGGTGAGGACGAGGACCACGGCGGCCACGGCGACGCCGATCGCCTCGGTGGAGCCCACCTCGACCTTGGCCGTCATCACCTCGCCGCCGTGCTCCACGGTGAGGCCCTGCGCGGCGGCGCCGGCCTTCTCGAAGGCGGTGCGCTCGGCGTCGGTGACGTCCTCGGCGCTCTTGGCGAACTGCACCTGGACCAGGGCATAACGGCCGTCCTGCGAAACGGACTTGGCCTGGAACGGGTCGACGGCGCCCAGTGCGCCGGGCACGGCCCCGGCCTCGCGCACGATCGGGGCGAGCCTGGCGGGCGTCAGCGTCTCGCCCTCGGGCGCGGCCACCACGACGGTGCCGGTGGTGCCACTGGCCTCGGGGAACTCATCCTTGAGCGCCGTCAGGGCGCGTTGTGACTCGGTGCCGGGCATGGTGAATTTGTCGGTCGTCGGCCCGTGGAAGAGGAGGGCCAGGGTGCCGAGCACAGCGAGCAGGACCAGCCAGCCGGCGGCTATGCGGCCCCGCCGGCGGAAGGAGAACCGGCCGAGCCGGTAGAGCAGGGATGCCATGCGGAGGGTGTCTCCTCGGTCGGTTCGGTACGGGGGAGGCGGCCGCCGGGACAGGGAAGGCGGGCCGCCCGGACAGGAGAGGGCGAATCGCCCGCACAGGGGGAGCGGGCGGCCCGGGTGGTCGGGTCGGGGGAAGCCCGGGGCTCGGGGCCGGGGGCTGTCCGGCGTCGGGGCCGGGGGCTATCCGGCGCGGTGACCGAGGAGGCGCAGGGCCCCTTCAACCAGTTCGTCGCGCAGGAGGTCGTCCGGCGCGTCGAGTTTGCTGGCACAGGTGACGAACACCGCGCCGAGGACCATGTGCGCGCTGATGACCCGTCTCGCGTCGCCGGACCCACCGCTCATGGCGACGACGAGGCGCTCCCCCAGGGCGGGAATGTCGCCCAGGGCGGGATTGCAGATCATCGTCGGGGTGTCCTCGAAGAGGATCTTCACCTCGCGCCGGTAGCGCAGGGCGAGGTCCACGTATCCCGTCACTGCCGCCTCCACCCGCTGCCCGGCGGGGAGAGAGGTCAGGTGGGTGTCGAGAGCGGCGAGCGCCTCGCCGGCAGGCGTGAGCAGCTCGGTGAGGATCGCTTCCTTCGTGCTGAAGTGATAGATCAGCGACGCCTTCGAGCAGCCCGCGCCGACGGCGATAGCGTGCAGTGACGTGCCGGCGAAGCCGCTCGTGGCGAACAGCCCCAGCGCCGATTCGAGGATCTGTCCGCGCATCGCGGACGCAGGTCGTGCCATGCGCTCCACAGTAACTGTCCGATCGGTCAGAACTGACCGATCGGACAGTCGATCGCTGTGAGCTGCGTCATTCCGCGCTTGCGCTCCAGGCCGTCACCGGTTGCCGAGCCTCAGCTCCGCCTCGTCCCCGGCCGGGAGGAACTCCGTTACCGGCCAGACGTGTTCGTCGATCCGGGTGCCGGCACCGGTGGTGTGTTCCGGGACCGCAAGCACCGGCCGCGGCAGGCCCTCGGTGCGCAGGTCCGCGTCGACGGCCGTCCCGTCGGAGAACTGCAGGTCCACACCGACCTGCCACGGCGCGGTGGCGAAGGCGCGAGGATCGGGCAGTGCCTGGAGGCGGCAGCGGACGCCGGGGAAGAGATGCGTGTAACCGCACACCGCCGGGTAGGTCTCGGGCTCGTGAGGTCCTGCGACGGGCTGGGGCACGGACGGGGCTCCGGGGTTCGGGACCCGCTTCCGGAATTCGCGGGCCTTGGTGTGTGAGGCGGGTGTCGCGTCGCAGGCCGTGTTGCCTCCGCGCGTCACGTCCGCGGAGAGGTCGGGTTCGGCATGCCCGGCCCAACGACACGGTGCTCCGGAGGAATCCCGCCATCCGGGTACGGAGCGATGGGGGTGGCCGGGTCCTGGTGCGGGGCGCCTGCCCGCCCGGTGCGGGACCAGCGGGACGCGCGGGCCGCCCCGCGCGACGTACCGGCCGGACGCACTTCCCCGGCGCGCGAACGTCAGGTCCCGGCGCGCGAACGTCAGGTCCCGGTGCGCGGCGTCAGGTCCCGGCGCGCGAACGTCACGTCCCGGCGCCCGGCGTCAGGTCCCGGCCGGGGTGCCGCGGCCGTGCCAGTCGAGGCAGACGATCATCGCGTCGTCGCTGTCGGGACCGGGGCGGCGGTGGGCGGCCAGTGCCTCCAGGACGGCCTGCGGCACTTGGGGGGCGGGGAGCAGGCGGGTGTGGTGGATGGCCCGGGTGAGGGGCCGTGCGCTGAAGAGCTCGCCGGAGGGCGACTGGGAGTCGTAGACGCCGTCGCTGACGAACAGCAGACGGTCACCCGGTTCGACGGTGAGGAACTGGGACGCGTAGGGAGTGTCCTCGAACATGCCGAGGGGCAGTTGTGCGACGAGTTCGACGGGCTCGACCACGCCGTCGCGCAGCCGCCAGATCTTGGGGGAACCCGCGTCGATGACCTCGACGGCGCCGGTGGCGAGGTCGAACTGGAGGAGCAGGGCGGACACGTGGAGTTTGCCCCGGTGCTCGCCGTAGAGGGCCTGGTCCGCCAGGGCCGCCTGGTCGGCGAGGGGGAGGCCGGCGCGGCGGGCGTTGCGCAGGGCGTTGACGGCGAGGTTGGTCAGCAGGGCGGCCTTGATGCCGTCGCCCATCCCGTTGGTGACGGTCAGGAGGAGGGAGTCGGCGGAGGTCGCCCAGTCGAAGTTGTCGCCGTAGATGGCGTAGGCGGGTTCCAGCTGGGCTCCGAGGGTGTACTCGGGACGGGTGCAGGAACGGCCCGGCAGCAGCTGCCACTGCATTTCGGCGGCCAGGGTGAGCCGCGAGGCGCGGCGCGCCTGGAGGTAGAGGTCGGTGTCGCGGTCGGCGACGACGAGCTCATGGGCGAGGACGCCTGCGAGCTGCTGGAGTTCGCCGAGCGCCCCGGGGGAGTGGCGGCCTTCGGGGAGCGTCACCGACAGCACGCCGAGCCGGTCCCCGCGGACGCTGACCGGCAGGTGCGTGGTCACTTCGGGCAGGGCAGGGGCTCCGTCGTCGGGACTCCTCGCCGCGGACAGGTGTGGGCGCGCGGACTGCGGGCAGCGGGTCCCGCAGACGTACGGTTGCTGGGCTCCCAGGGCCCGGCCGGGGTCGCTGCCCTGGACGGGAACCGGCTCCGCGGTATAAGGCAGAGTGGTGACGGGCCGGAGCATCTTCATGGAGTAGTCGGCCATCCACACGTCCACGGAAGTGGCCCCGTACTGGGTCGCGAGGGTGGTCCGGACCGTGTCGACGAGGGCATGGGGTGCCGCGGTGCGCAATGCGCGTTCGACAGCGGTGAAGCGGTCCATGAGAGGGCCGGGCCTTTCCCTGAGGTGCGAGAAGTTCGTCAGGTGATGCGGTACGACAGGTACGACTGGCAAACTGAGTGCTTGAGCGGTCCGCAGCGGCCGACTGGCTGAATCGGAGATGCGCGGTGCGGAGTACCGACCCGACTGCTGGACACCCTTCGGCGGGCGAGGCCGCGGCGGTGGCACGTGCGGTGGTCGAGGGACTGGAGATGCTCTGGGAGCGCGGCAGGGAAGCCGTGCCGAGCGCCCCCGTCTCCACGTCACAGCTGCGCGTGCTCTACATCCTCGACCAGCGGGACGGCACCAACCTGCGCAGGCTGGGAGAGAAGCTCGGGGCGGCCCCGTCCTCGGTGAGCCGGCTGTGCGACCGCCTCCAGGCACTCGGCTACGTCGACCGGTCCTTCGGCAGTTCCGACCGGCGTGAGGTGCAGGTGGGGATCACCGGTCCCGGCCGGGACTACCTCGCCGAGCTGCGGGCGCACCGGGAGAGGGAGCTCGCGGCCACCCTCGAGGCGATGACGAAGGAGGAGCGCGACGCGCTCGCCCTCGGTCTGCGTGCCTTCCGGCGGGCCAACGACGCGGCCGACAGCCGGCCGACGCCCGGACCGCGGGCGAACGGGGCCCCGGGAGAGCGTCACGAGGCGGAGCAGAGACCGCCGGCCGTGTTCCCGGTCCGGGGTGAGCGGGACGAGGCCTCGGTGGAGACCGTCCGTTCCGCCTGAGGCCCGGGATGCCGGAGCGGCACGGTAGTAGGAAGGGGGCACCTGGTCTCTCCGGATCCTGTGCCCGGCCGCACCCCGGGTCTCGCCGGCAGCGGCACCGTCGCCGAGGCCGTTCGTAGGAAGGCTGTCTGACGTCGTAAGAATGTTGTCTGACGGTCACTGTTGTCAAACAGCAAATGTACATGCAGTCAACTTTCCGCCACGCGGCCAGGCCCCTCAGTGCACCGCCCGGACTTCGGCGAGCAGGAGGGCCACGTCGTCCGGATCCTCCGGGCTGCGCATGGCGTCCACCAGACGGGCGCAGGTGGCGTCGAGATGCGACGGGGTGCTCCCCAGGGTCTTGAGGAGGGTGGCCAGCCGTTCGTCGATGGGGTCCTCACGGGTTTCCACGAGACCGTCGGTGTACAGGAGGAGCTGGTCACCGGGGCGCAGGGGGACGGTCGTGGTGGCGAAGTCGACCCCGCCGACGCCGAGGGGGGCTCCGGTGGGCAGGTCCAGCAGTTCGGGCTGGTGCCCGGGGCGGGAGAGGACCGGGGGGAGGTGGCCGGCGTTGGCGATGCGGCACTGCCCGGTGCCGGGGTCGTAGGTGGCGTAGAGACAGGTGGCGATGTAGTGCTCCAGGCCGAGGGTCAGGCGGTCGAGGTGACCGAGGATCCGGTCCGGGGGCAGGTCGAGGGCGGCGTAGGCGCGGGCGGCGGTGCACAGCTGCCCCATGGTGGCGGCCGCGTCGATGCCGTTGCCCATGACATCACCGATGACCAGTGCCGTCTTGTCGCCGTCCAGCGGGATGACGTCGTACCAGTCGCCGCCGACCTCGTTGGCTGCCTGGGCCGGCTGGTACAGCGAGGTGATCCGCAGGCCGGGACGCTGCGGCGGGGCCGGCGGCAGGAGGCTGCGCTGGAGGGTTTCGGCCGCGGTGCGCACGTTCTGGTGCAGCCGGGCGTTGTCAATGGCGATGGCGGCCCGGGCGGCGAGTTCACGGGCGAGCAGGACGTCGTCCGCGCCGAAGGGCTCGGGATTGTGCAGGCGCAGGAGGTCCAGGGCGCCGAGTATCTCGTCCCTGGCGATCAGCGGCACGGCCAGATAGGAATGGGCGCCGGAGCGCGCGAGGGTGGCCGCGGCCGCCGGGTCGCGGGCGATGCGCCGCAGGTCCTGTTCCCCGCAGTGGGCCACGAGGACGGGCCGCCCGGTGCGGACGCACCGGGTGATCAGCCGGTCAGGACCGTAGAGGGCGACCTCCCCGACCGGATCGACGACCCCGGTGACGTCGGTGGGGAAGGCCGAGGCGACGGCGAGCGCCCGGAACAGCTCCTCACCGCCCGGGTGCCGGGTGGAGGTGCGGCAGGTCAGCACGTCGTTCAGGACGTCGACCGCGCTGACGTCCGCGAGATCGGGGACGGCCACCTCGGCCAGCTCCCGTGCGGTCTGCTCGACCCCGAGCGTCGTGCCGATCCGGGCGGAGGCGTCCGCGATCAGGGTCAGGCGCCGCCGGGCCCGCTCGGCCTCGGCGGCGGCCAGATGGCGCTCGGTGACGTCCACGACCGAGGACGCCACCCCGATCACCCGGCCCGCGGGGCCGTGAATCCGGTAGTACGACACCGACCACGCCCGGTCGTGATCCGGGTCGGCGCGGGTGCGGCCCACCACGTACTGGTCGACGAGCGGCGTGCCCGTACGCAGCACGTGGCGCAGCGCCGACTCGACCGTCGCCACCCCGGCACTGGGCAGGATGTCGCGGGGGCTGCGGCCCAGGTGCCCGGCGGCCGGAACCCCGTTGATCCTCTCCAGGGCGGGGTTGACCAGCCGGTAGCGCAGATCGGTGTCCAGCAGCGCGAACCCCACCGGCGCCTGGGACACCAGCTGCTCGCACAGCGCCAGCCGGCCCTCGACCTCGTGCAGCGTCGTCTGGTCGACCGCCATCCCCAGCGCGTACACGTCCCCCAGATCGTCCAGCAGCCGGACGTTGCGGAACTCCACCTGCCGCGTCGTACCGTTCCTGTGCCGGACGGGAAACACTCCGGCCCAGCTCTGACCGGTGGCCATGACCCCGGCGAACAGCTCCGCCGCCGCCTCCCTGGTCTCCTCGCTGAGCAGCAGGCGCGCCGCGTACTGCCCCGTGGCCTCCTCGGCGGTGTAGCCGAAAGTGACGGTGGCCTGCGGACTCCAGAAGACGATGCGCCCCTTCAGGTCCAGGACCACCGCCGCGACGTTCAGATAGTCCAGCAGGCTTCCCGCGCTCTGCCAGCCCGCACCGGGGCCCGCCCCGGCCGCCCCGGAGCCGTCGGCCCGGGATGGTGCGTCCTGGGTCATCGCACGCTCCCTCCGCCTCCGAACCCCGCCGGCGTGCGAAACGCCGTCGGCCGAACGCTTTCCCCCACCATGCTGCGCCCTCGACCCGGGGAGGGGCATCCCGGAGTGCAGCGGCGACGGTCCCGCGCTCTCTGGGAGAGGGGGAAAATGCCTGATCGGACCCGGTGTACGAGTGCTAGTTTCGCTCGCATGCCCGAACTGATCAGCCCCACGGACCGACTCCGGCAGTCATGGACAGCGGCGCGTGACGAATGGCCTGCCGGGGCCCATCAAGACGGCACCGGGCTGCGCCTGGCCCCCGGGGCCGACCTCGCCGACCCCGCGGTCTTCTCGGCATGGGTCGAGCGGCTGAAGCAGCAGTCGGACACGTCGGTCGCCCTGGGGGAGGGGCGGGTCCACGCCACCCACTGGTGGATCGTCGAGGGGGACAGCTACCTGGGGGCCATCGATCTCCGGCACACCCTGAACGCCCTGCTGCGCGACGTCGGCGGCCACATCGGCTACAGCATCCGGCCCTCCGCCCGGAAACGCGGCCTGGCCACATGGGCCCTGGGCGCGGTGCTGCCCCAGGCGCGCGCACTCGGTCTGGAACGGGTGCTCGTCACCTGCGACGACGACAACATCGGGTCCGCCCGCAGCATCGAGCGCAACGGCGGAGTCCTGGAGGACGTCCGCACCACCGGCCAGGGCAGGAAGCGCCGTTACTGGATCACCCTGTAGACGGCGAGCCCTCTGCCGAGTTCTGCGCGCAGAACGCGCATGACCGCGGCGTTCCTCGCCGAAAGGTCGACCTGGAGGTGTGCCGGACCGGGCTCGGCGAGCAGCCGGCCCAGGAGTTCGGGTTTCGGACGGCGGCGAACCGGGGTTACTTCCCCCAGGGCGTGCGACCGAGGAGGACTTCTGATGCGCAGCGTGACCTACTCGATGGGCGTCTCGCTCGACGGCTACATCGTCGGACCGGACGGAAGGTTCGACTGGACGGAGCCCGACGACGAGGTCTTCCGCTTCTGGATCGACGAGATCCGGGACGTGGGTGTCCACCTGATGGGACGACGGCTGTACGAGACGATGCTGTACTGGGAGACGGTCGACCAGGACGCCTCGCTCGACGACGCCACGCTCGAGTGGGCCGGCCTCTGGAATCCGCTGCCCAAGGTGGTGTTCTCCCGCACCCTGTCCACGGTGCAGGGCAACGCGCGTCTGGCCTCCGGCGGCCTGGCCGAGGAGATCGCACGGTTGCGGGCGGAGCCGGGGGAGGGCGACATCGCGATCGGCGGCGCCGCTCTGGCCGCCGAGGCGGCCGCGTTGGGGCTGATCGACGAGTACCGGGCCATGGTCCACCCGGTGCTGGTGGGCGGCGGCACCCCGTTCTTCCCCCGGCACGAGCGCCGGGTGGATCTCGAACTCGTCGAGACCCGCACCTTCGGTCCGAAAGTCGTCTACCTTCGCCACCGTGTGACGCGCTGAAGGGCTCGTCCGCCGCACGCCCACCACGCCGGCGCACCCGGCGCGTCGCGGAGCCGTCCCGTGTCGAGGCCGGCGCACCCGGCGCTCGTGGTGCCGTCACGCGCTACGGCTCGAACGTGACGAAGGAGACGGCGACCAGGATGATCAGGAGTGCCAGTCCGGCCAGGAACCCCATCATCGCGGCGCTGCTGGAACGGGCCCTGTGGTCCCGGTCCTCCTCCAGGTTCTCCCGGTCGCTGATGCGCTCGTGGAGCTCCGTCGCCCGGGGATCGCCGGCCAGTTCTTCCCTGCCCTGCCTCACCAGGCGCGCCAGATCCCGGTCGGTGACCCTTCTCGCCCCGCCTGCGTCGGACCCCTCCGCCATCATGCACCTCACGATCGCCAGGTTCGATGTGCCCTCGACCCAAGCGTAGTCACCGGCGGCTGTCCGCGTACGGCTGTGAACCGCCAAATCAGCGAGTGGGAGCGGTGGTTGGGACTGGGACCGCCCTCCCCGTACCCGTCCTCGCCGTACCCGCCCTCGCCGTACCCGCCCTCCCCGTACCCGTCCTCGCCGCGTCACGCCTTGATCGCGTACACGATCAGGTTGTCCACCGGGTGGCCCTGGGCGTCGAAGGCGCCGTCGCAGGTGATCAGCCGCAGTGCCCGGCTCTGCGTGGGGCCGTAGACGCGCTCGGTGGGGAACGCGTTCTTCTTCACCGTTTCACGGCCGGTGACCTTGAAGCGGACCGTCGTCCCGCGCTCGTCGCGGACGGTGATGTCCGCTCCCTTGACGATCTTCTTGAGGTCGTGGAAGACGGCCCGGCCGTTGCGGGTCTCGTTGTGGCCGATCAGCACGGCGGGGCCGGGCGCGCCGGGAGCCGGCCCGCCGGTGTACCAACCGGTCGTCATGCCCTTGTCCGCGGGCGGCACTTCCACCGTGCCGTCCGCGTTGAGCCCCAGCCGCATGATGTCGCTCTGCACGCCGATGGACGGTATGGACAGCTGGACGGGCCGGCCGGAGCGGGACGGGGCGGCCTCCTCCGCCGCCCGGGACGCAGTGGTCTCCGCCGTCGCTGCCGGGCGGGCCGTGGGAGCCGTGGGCGGGGCGTCGGTGGAGCACCCGGACAGGGACAGGGACATGGCCACGGTCAGGCCCAGGCAGGCGAAGGCCGTGCGGAGGGCCGGCCCGCGCTGGGGGCGTGGGCGACGTCGGGACGTACGGGGCACGGTGCGGGCTCCTCGTAGGGGCGAAGGCCGACGGCCGGTGGACGGACGCCCTGTGCGGGCATCGCACTCACCGGCCGTCGGCAGAGGGTGGGTCAGCCGTTGTCGCGGGTGGCGGACCGGCGGCGGAACACCACGGTCGCGGCGCCCGCAAGGAGGAGCGCCGCTCCGGCGGCGGAGCCCATGACAGCGGTCGAACCGCCGCCCGCCGTGCCGGCGGACTCCTCACCGGCGGCGACCCCGCCGCGCGGTGCGGCCGAGGGCTGTGCGCCCGCAGGCTGTGCGCCCGCAGGCTGTGCGCCCGCAGGCTGTGCGCCCGCGGGCTGTTCCACGGCCGGGGCGGGGTGGTCGCCCGCCGCGACGCCACCGCGCGGCGCCTTCCCCGCGGGTGCCGGCGCGGACGTGCTGTCACTGCCCGCGCTCGGTGAGGCCGGAGCCGGCTGGTCCGGGGCCACGCTGGGGGTGCCGGGCGCGGGGGTCGCAGCCGCCCGGCCGGGGGCCGACGCGGCCGGGGCCGGGGCGGTGTCGGCGAAGGCCGATGCGGCCGGGAGGTAGATCGCGCCCACCGTGACAGCGGCGAGTACGGCGTGACGCAGGTGGGTCCTGCGGGACAGCAACGACATCGATAAGGCTCCGTTCCGGTTCGGCCTCGAACGTCGGCGCGGTACGGACACGTACCGCGCCGCGAGGCGCACCGACAGGCTGCCGAGAAGTTATGAAGAAGCTGTCAGGACGCTGTGGTCATCGGATCAGCCCTGCCTCGGCGGGGCTTCGAGGGCCCGGAGGCGAGCGCGGGTGCGATCTGAGGTGCCGGCGCACCGCCCACGCGTGAAGGCGGACGCGGACTCAGGCGTCGGACGCGGGCGCGGGCTCAGGCGTCCAACGCGGACGCGGGCTCAGGCGTCCGACGCGGGCGCGGACGCGAGACCGGCCCCGGCCCCGGTCCCGCTCTCGGCCCCGGCCCCGGTCTCGGGCGCGCGCGCCGACGGCGGTACGGCGGGCTCCGGCGAGGCCGGCAGCCGGAGGGTGAAGACCGAGCCCTCGCCCGGCGTGCTCGTCGCGGACGCCGTGCCCCCGTGTGCCTCCGTCAGTTTCCGTACGATAGCCAGGCCGAGACCACTGCCACCGGTGCGCCGGCTGCGGGACTTCTCGGCACGCCAGAAACGGTCGAAGACGTGCGGCAGGTCCTCGGGCGGGATACCGACCCCGGTGTCGGCGACGTCCACCCGTACCTCGTCCCCGGCCGCCGAAGTACCGGTGCGCAGGGTGACCCGGCCACCGCGCGGAGTGTGCCGGACCGCGTTGGAGACCAGGTTGCCGACGGCCTGGCGCACCCGTACCGGATCTGCCCGCAGGGCGGGCTCGGGGCGGCCCGGCAGCGGGTCGCTCACCGTCAGGGCGACTCCGGCCGCCTCCGCGTGCGCCTGGTGCGCGGCGGCGACCTGGGCCAGCAGCTCCCCGATGCGTACCGGCTCCAGGCGCAGCCGCAGCGCCCCGGCGTCCGCCTGGGCGAGGTCCTGGAGGTCGTCGATGATGTGCTGGAGCTGCATGGCCTCCTCGTGCAGCGAGGCGATGAACGCCGGGTCGGGCTCGGCCACCCCGTCCTGGGCGGCCTCCAGCCAGCCCCGGATGTTGCTCAGCGGGGTGCGCAGTTCGTGCGCCACGTCGCTGACCATGGCCTTGCGCTGGGACTCCAGCCGGGCGCGGTGCGCGGACATGTCGTTGAACGTGGCGGCGAGCCGGCCGATCTCGTTGTCCGCGGCAACCCGCACCGGCGCCGTGTCCGCACCGTCCCGCATCCGCTGGGCGGCACCGGTCAGCGCGTGCAGCGGACGTACGAGGCGTACGCCCGCGAGCACCGAAGCACCCACGGTGAGGGCCAGTACGAGGGCGGCGACGCCCGCGATTTTCGCGGTGTTCGCCGGGGAGAGGTCAAACCCGGGCACGGTGGCCGCGCCGGTGTCACCGATGAACAGCAGCGCGGCCGGGGCGACGTACGACCCGAGCTGTTCACGGCGTGCCGTGCCGACGCAGGAGGCGATGTCCCTGTCGATCTCGGTGTCGCGCGGGAGCACGGTGGCCTCGACGTCCGGAGCAGCGCCGGTGGAGGGCCGGGGTGCGGGTGCCCGCGAGGGATCGGCGGGCGGAGCCGGCACCGGGCCCAGGCCCGGGTCCTGCCCCCAGGAGAGGTCCGGCTTCAGCTGGACGCCCTCGCGGCCCTGTCGCTTCAGGCACGCGTTCGCCAGCTGGTTGAGGGCGCTGAGGGCCCTGCGCTCCGTCGCCGTGGGCGCGTCCAGGGCGTCGGTCGCACATCCGGAGCCCTGGAGCCGGCCGGAACCGTTGCCCACCATCTGGATCCTGGGCCGGCCGCTCGGACCCGCGACCACGTCGGATGCGGTTCCCGACGCGCTGAGGCAGGCCACCACCCGGTCGGCGATCCGCCGCAGTTCCCTGAGCTCCCCCGCCGGCAGCCGGAACGGGCCGACGGCCCGCGGGTCTATCCGGTCCGCGGCGGGCCCCGCGGCCCCGGAGCTCCCCGAACTCTGCGCCGCCAGCGCGGTGTCCACGGAGAGCGGGTCGACGACCGCGGACGCCTGGGCGGGAAGCGCGGGCGCGGTGGGCGCGGCTGCCGAGTCGGCGAGCGGTATCCGGCTCCCCGTGGTCAGGGTGACCCGGCGGCCGGACTGTTCGGCCAGTTCCCGTACGGTCCGCTCGACGCCGTCCCAGCTGTGGTGGGCCGCCGCGTACCCCAGCAGGCTGTGGTAGATCCGGGCGTCGGCGGCCAGGTTCTGGCCCTGCTCCTGGCGGATGGCGCCCGAGGTCGTCTGTACGGCGAGCCAGGCGGTGGCGGCCACCGAGCAGGACGCCACCAGCGCCGAGACGGCGAGCAGCCGCCCCAGCAGGCTCTTGCGCAGGGGGAGACGGACGTGTTGCCGGGCCGCCGGGGCCTGTTGTGCCGTAATGGCCTGTCGTGCCGCCGTGGGCTGTTGCGCCGCCGTGGGCGGTGATGCCGCGGCGGTCTCCTGGTGGCCGCGCGGACGGTTCCTACGAGGACGCACTGGCCGCCGCCCCGGCCGGGTCGGTCAGCTTGTAGCCGACGCCGAAAACGGTGAGCAGCCGGGTGGGCCGGCGCGGGGCGGGCTCGATCTTCTTGCGCAGGTTCATGACGTGCACGTCGACGGTGCGGTCGCTGATGTACCGGTCGAAGCCGTGCAGTTCGGCGAGCAGCTGCTGACGGGAGAAGACCCGGTCGGGTTCGGCCGCGAGCGCGCCGAGCACCCGGAACTCTCCGGGCGTGCACTCCACCGCGCGGCCGTCCACCGACACCAGGTGCCGCACGGGGTCGACCACGAGCCCGCCCACGGTGAGCACGCCGTCGGCGGCGGGGGTTTCGCCGGCCGGGCGCCGGGTGCGGCGCAGCAGCGTACGCACCCGGGCCATCAGCTCGCGGGGGCTGTAGGGCTTGGTGACGTAGTCGTCCGCACCGAGGTCGAGGCCGAGCAGCAGGTCGTCCTCGGTGGAGCGGGCGGTCAGCATCAGCACGGGCACCTCGCGCTGCTCGGCGCGCAGGACGCGCACCACGTCCAGTCCGTCCGCCCGGGGCATCATCACGTCGAGGACGAGCAGGTCGGGCTCCCCCTGCCGGACGGCTTCCAAGGTGGCGAGACCGTCCCCGACGGCGGTGACGTGATGGCCCTCGCGCTCGAGATAGCGGCGCAGGAGCTCGGCCTGCTTCTCGTCGTCCTCGGCGATGATCACATGAGCGCACACGGGGCAGAGCGTACAGGCGAGCGATCCCGCGCTGGTTCGATGTGTGTCAACATAGACGCATGTCGAATGCGAAGGTGCTGGAGCCGCTCGAACTCGCGGGGCCCGCCGTGGTGCCGTGCTGCACGCCGCTGACCGAGCGCCCGATGAGCGCGGACGAGGCCGAGACGGCCGCGCGGATGTTCAAGGCCCTGGGCGACCCGGTCCGGCTGCGGCTGTTCTCCGCGGTGGCCTCGCACGAGGGCGGGGAGGCGTGCGTGTGCGACATCTCCGACGTCGGTGTCTCCCAGCCCACGGTGTCGCACCACCTGAAGAAGCTGAAGGAGGCCGGGCTCCTCACCTCCGAGCGGCGCGGCACCTGGGTGTACTACCGGGTCGAGCCTTCGGTGCTCGCCGCGATGGGCAAACTGCTGGCCATGCCGGCCGGGTCCTGACCCGTACACGGGAATCCAGCAGCCGGAAGGCCGTACGTTCAGGACCGGAAGGCCGTACGTTCAGGACCGGAAGCCCGTACGTTCAGGACCGGAAGCCCGTACGTTCAGGTCCGGAAGTTCGTACGTACAGGCCCGGGAGGCCGTATGTTCGGCACCGGCCGTACGAGAACCGAGGGGGACGCGGTGAGCGGGGCGCTGAGTGCGGTGGTGGCACCACTGACGGCGGAGCACGCCGAGCAGGTGCTGGACATCTACCGGGCGGGCATCGAGGAGGGCAACGCCACCTTCGAGACCGGCCCGCCGACCTGGGAGGCGTTCTGCGCCTCGAAGCTGCCCGCGCACCGCTTCGCCGCCCTGGACGAGGGCGGTGCGGTACGGGGCTGGGTGGCGGCGAGCGGGGTCTCGGACCGGTGCGTGTACGCGGGCGTGGTCGAGCACTCCGTCTACGTCCACCCCGCCGCCCGCGGCCGCGGCATCGCCTCGGCGCTCCTCAAGGCGCTGATCGACTCCACCGAGCGGGACGGGATCTGGACCATCCAGGCGGGGATCTTCCCCGAGAACACGGCCAGTCTCGCCGTGCACGAGCGGGCCGGCTTCCGGATCATCGGCACCCGCGAGCGGATCGGCCTGCACCGCGGTGTCTGGCGCGACGTCGTCCTCGTGGAACGCCGCAGCCCCGCCGTCCCCTAGCGCACTGCCGCCCCCGGCCCGTCGCCCCAGGACTCCCGGTCAGGGCGCCGAATCACCGGTGGATCCACGGCCCAACCGCCCCTGGACAGGCAGGAATCCCTTCTGGCGGCCCGCTGCGCCTGGCTAGGCTCGGGTGCATGAAACTCGGCGTGAACGTCCTCAACTTCGGCCCCGGCACCGACCCGGGAGTCCTGCGGAACTGGGCCAGGACCGTGGAAGGCCTGGGCTTCGACCTGCTGATGGTCTCGGACCACATCGCCGTCACGCCCGATGTCGCCGAGCGCTATCCGGCACCCTTCTACGAGCCCTTCACCACCCTGTCCTGGCTGGCCGGCCTCACCACCCGGATCCAGCTCGGCACCACCGTCCTCATCGCGCCCTACCGGCACCCGCTGCTCACCGCCCGGATGGCGGCCAATCTGAACGAACTGAGCGACGGACGCCTGGTCCTCGGCGTGGGCGTGGGCTGGGCCCGGCAGGAGTTCGCCGCACTCGGCATGCCCTTCACCCGGCGCGGGCAGCTGACCGACGACCACCTGCGGGACATCCGGGCGGCCTGGACGGACACCGCGGCGTACGGCACGCGCGACATCCCGGTGTGGGTCGGCGGCAACAGCGACGCGGGCATGCGCCGGGCCGTACGGCTCGGCGACGCCTGGCACCCCCTGCGTCCCACCCTGCCTTGGCTGCGCGAGGCCGCGGTCAGGATGCGGGCGTACGCGGACGAGCACCACCTTCCCGTCCCCGCCCTGGCCCCCCGGATCGTCCTGCGGCCCACCGCGGCACCGGTCACCGGACCGGAACGGCTAGCCGGCGAGGGCACCCTCGACCAGATCATGGACGACCTCGCCCAACTGAAGCTGCTGGGCGCCGAGTCCGTCGTCCTCGACACCTACCGGGGCGACCCCCGCGAGACGGCTCACCCCCACGCGGCCTGGCAGTCCCTCGCCGCGGTGGCCGCACACTTCCAGGCCCCGCCCACCCCGCAGGACCAGTCATGACCACGCCCGCACGAGACGGGTCCGGCCGCAACCCCGCCCGTAGCCGTACACCCAGCAGAGGGACCCGTCGCGCGGCATCCTGGCACGCTCGTCGCCGGCGGGCCCGGGCCGAACGCCCTGGCTCTCCATCCGGCCCGGCACCCCGGTCAGGACCTGCGAAGGAGGGACACGGGGACCGCCGCATCACTCGTTTGACATGGGGCCGCAGCGGTGCCGGCCAGGACACGCCCGGGTGCGCGTACCGCGACGACCAGCGAAGTCGCCGCCGGTGAAAGGGCGTCAGCCGGAGCCGCACGGGTACGGCTGACGGGACCTCAGGATGCGGACTCGGGCGGGGGGCCTTCTGCTCGGAGGGTGAGCCCGATCCACCGGCGCGGTGCACAGGTGCCGCCCCGGGCTTCCTGGAGGTCATTTCCTTGCGTTCGCTGAAGATAGCCACCGGCACCGTCCTGGCCGGCACCGTCCTTCTCGCCGCGGCCCCGCTCACCGCACACGCCGCCCAGGCCGCTCCCTCCGGTTGCGAGGAGGCCAAGTCGATGGCCCTGGAGGCCGAGGACGACTACAAGGCGGTCAAGAAGCAGTACGAAGACGGCGACAAGTCGCTGAAGCAGCAGGTCGACGAGGCCGAGCAGAACGCGAACATGCTCGCCTCCGGGGCCCAGCGCGCCTGCGGTGACACCGTCATGAACCCCACCCACCCCGTGGAGAAGCACCCCAGGGGGGCCATGCACACCGGTGTGGGCGGCACCAGCGACAACAACAGCACCGAGATCACCGTCGGCCTCGGCGTGGCCGCAGCTCTCGGCGCGGGTGCGCTGCTGCTCACCCGGCGCCGCGGCAACGGCCAGGTCTGACCGGACAACACCCGGTAAGGACCGGGCCCGGCCGGTGCTCCCGTGTCCCGCGGAAGCACCGGCCGGGCCCGGCCGCCCCTTCTGAACGAAGAGCGCTCATCCCTGCCTGCTCATCCCTGCCTACGGGAGACCACGGGAGGAGAGCGCCCGCCGGTAAGAGAGCAGGGCAAGCGTGGAGCAGACTCCGCCCGGGTTCCGGGAGCGAGTGAACAAGGCCGCCCGCACCACGGTGGCCCTCGTGCTGCTCTACTGGGGACTGACCGTCCTCAGCGACGAGAACCTGGCACCCCCGCCACCGCAGCCCGGCGCCGCCCAGGCCTTCGGCAGCGGCAACGCACACCCCGTCGAGGCCGCCCGCCCCCACCCTCCGCTCCCCGCCGTCACCCCCTCGCGCGTGGTGATTCCGGAGCTGAAGGTCGACGCGCCGCTGACGGGCCTCGCCCTGGAGGACGACGGGCGGATCGCATCGCCCCCGGAGAGCGACCGCAACCTCGCGGGCTGGTACCAGGACGGCACGCCCCCCGGCGCCGCGGGCACCTCGATCCTCGCCGGGCACGTGGACACCGCCCAGGGCCCTGCCGTGTTCTACGGCCTGGGATCCCTGGTCAGGGGCAACACCATCCACATCCCGCGCACCGACGGCATCACTGCCGTGTTCACCGTCGACGCCGTCGAGGTCTACCCCGCCGACGCCTTTCCCGATGCCAAGGTCTACGGCCCCTCGGACACACCGCAGCTGCGCCTGATCACCTGCGGTGGCGGCTTCGACAAGAAGACCCGGCGCTACCTGGGCAACGTGGTCGTCTTCGCCCACCTGACGGGTCGCGCTTGAGCGGTGCGGCCGGTGCGGCCGGTGGGGTCGAGATGATTCTGATTCCTCTCTGCCCGACACCTGGAAATCTGTCATCGCTGGAGTAGACATTGCGGAGTGGCCTCGTTATGGTTTCTCTCGTAGCCAGAGAGACCGCAGGGCCCGGCAGAGACGAACTGCCGGGCGGCATTACCCGCAACAGCAGTACCCGCAGGACGGTGCGGCGGTGGAGTTCCGAAGCCAGGGAAGTCGCAGGACGGTGACGGGACTGACGGCCGGACCGGGTGGCCCGCAGTGATCAGGGGCCGCCACCAGCAGTACCGAGTAGCAGTACCCGCAAGTGAAGTGCTCAGCAGCGCAGTTGAGTGAGCAGTACCTCGGTGAAGGCGTCGGCTGCGGGCGCGCGCACCGAGCAGCAATCGCAGTGGATCACAGCATCACAGAGGGAAGAACGGAGGAGCGAAGCGCCATCGGGATCGCCCGGGCCGAGCCCGGGTACCGCAGGACATCGACAGTGAGGTGGTCTCCGGTCAAGCAACCGCGATCCCCGCGCCCCGGCCACAGCGGTCGGGCCAGCGGAAAAAGAGAGCCGGCGCAGAGCCAGAGCCGGCAGATGGTGTAGCAGTTCCTTCGGGGCCCGGGTGCCAGATGGCACCCGGGCCCCTCCAGCGCGTTTACGGAGAGGTGCCCATGACAGCAGACAACTCGTACGACCGACTCGATGACGACGACTATCCCGCCTACACCATGGGCCGGGCCGCCGAGATGATCGGCACCACCCAGGGCTTCCTCCGCGCCCTCGGCGACGCCCGCCTCATCACCCCGTTGCGCTCGCAGGGCGGTCACCGCCGTTACTCCCGCTACCAGCTGCGCATCGCCGCCCGGGCCCGGGAACTCGTCGACCAGGGCACGCCCATCGAGGCGGCCTGCCGGATCATCATCCTCGAGGACCAGCTCGAAGAGGCCCAGCGGATAAACGCCCAGTACCGGCGCACCGCGGAGTCGGCGGGCCCGGCCGGAGCGGGTGCGGAGGGCTGAGAGCTGGGGGCCGAGCATTCCCGGCGGGTGGCGGCGCGGCGTGCGTCCGGTGGCAGCGCCCTCGCCCATGGAGCTCTCGGCCATCAGGGCACGACCTCCGGAGCGGTCCCGGTGGTGGCCTTCCGTCCGCTCCTCGTAGTGCCGCCGCTGACGACGTGCGCCGGGAGTACGCGCTCCGCACAGAGCAGAATCGCGGCGCCTGCCAGCACCATCAGCGCCAGAACCGTCCACAGCTGCCACTGCCCCGAGTCGAGCAGGAACCCCAGCAGTACGGGAGCGAGGGTGCGGCAGAGTGACCAGGAGAGCTGGTAGACCGACAGATACCGGCCCCGCAGATGATCGGGGGCGGCCTGCACGGACAGGCTCTGCGACGGAGCGGAGTGGACGAGTTCACCCGCGGTGTAGAGCACCGCGACCGCCACGACAGCGACGAGGGCGCCGGTGCCGTCGGTGAGGTGGGGAAGGGCGGCGAAGGCGCCGAAGGACAGTGCGAAGATGCCCGCGCCGGCCGCGGCCGTACGGGTGCGTCTGCCGCGCAGGGTCCGGCGCGCGAGGGGGACGCCGAGCGCGGCGACCAGGACGGTGTTCAGGGCGAACACGACTCCGGCCAGTGCACCGGGAACGCCGACGTCACGGGTGAGGAAGATCGGCAGAGCGATGGCCTGGGTGGTGTAGCCGAAGGCGATCAGGAAGTTGGCGGTGGTGAGGAACAGGTAGGGGCGGTCGGCGAGCACCTGCCGGTATCCGCCCCTGGGGTTCAGCGCCGGCTCGGCCCCTCCCTGTGCGGTCACAGCCAGGGCTGCCTGGGGCCCACGCCGGTCGGGTACGGCGTGGGGAGTGTCGGGCCCCCACCGGTCGGCCACCGCCCGGGCTGCCTCGGGCCCGCGTGGAGCGGGCACGGTCCCAGGCGCTTCGGGCCCGCTCGGCGCGGCTGCGCCCCGGGGCATTTCGGTCCCGCCCCGGACGGCCGGAATCCGGGACACCAGTACAGCGGCGAGGGCGAACACCGCGGCCAGGGCCATGGCGGCCCCGATGAAACCGGCGCTGCCGTTCCACGCCAGCATGCCCGCCGCCGCCAGGCTGCCGCACCCCATGCCGGCATTGCGCAGGCTGCGGTCCCAGGCCAGCAGCCGGTCGCGCTCGGGGCCCCGGGCGATCTCGCCGATGAGGGCGTGCTGGCTGGGCGACGAGGCCCACATGCCCACCGCGACGACGAGGGCGATGGCCACGAAGGCCGGATAGGAGTCGGCGAAGGGGTACGCGGCGAAACCGGCGGCACGCATCGCAAGGACGCCGATGAGTACATGACGGCCGCTGAACCGGTCGATGAGGACGCCCGCGACCGGCATGAACAGCAGGGCGCAGAGCCCGGCGACCGTCAGCCCCGCGCCGATCGACGTCAGGGACAGGCCCGTGAGCGAGTGGACGAACAGCATCGTCAGCGGCACGTAGATGCCGTCGCCGATCGAGCTGACCAAGCTCGCGGCGATCAGCCGGCGCCGGGTGCGGACCGCCGGATCAGCGGAAGCCGAGGCGCGGGAAACGGATTCATCTTCCATGGAAGGTAATTTATCATCCGTGGAAGATAAGGTGAAGGCATGCAGACCGATGCCATCGACGCCATCGTCGAACAGTGGAAACGAGAGCGCCCCGACCTGGATGCGACACCGATGCTCGTCATGGGGCGGCTCTTCCGCCTCGCGAACGCGCTGGACCAACAGCTGCGCCCGCCCTTCCGGGACGCGGGCCTGGGGAGCGGTGACTTCGACGTACTGGCGGCGCTCCGGCGCGCGGGGGAGCCGTACGCGCTGTCCGCGGGCGAGCTCAGCCGCACCGTCCTGGTCACGACCGGAGCGATCAGCAAGCGGGTGGACAGGCTCGAAAGCCGGGGCCTGGTCAGCAGGTCCGTCGACGAGAGCGATTCCCGCGGACGCCTCGTCGCTCTCACCGCGAAGGGCGTCGAACTGGCCGACGAGCTCATCGCCGTCCACCTGGACAACCAGCGCCGGCTTCTCTCCGGCCTCGGTGCGGACGAGCAGAGCCGGCTTGCGGACCTGCTCGTACGACTCGCCGCAACGCTGCCCGGGCACGCTTGACGGAAGGGCCGTACCGGCGCGCACGGGAGCCGCGCATGTTCGACCGCATCAGGAGCAGCTACGGGCTCGGAGCGGATGGTTGGGCGTAGTTCCGGGAGATCGCGTTTGACGCGGTGCCACGTCGCGCGGGCGGCGCCGCCGCCGTAACAGGTGCACCCCGCCGTAACAGGTGTGCCCTGACACGCTCACCTTCGGGTGAGTTGCGCGGCCCGCCCCCGGCGGGCCGCGAAGGTGTCCCTCATGATCTCAATTCGCTCCCGCCGCCGGGTCGTTGTCCTGCCTGCCGTGGTCCTGTCCCTGTCCGCCCTGCTCACCGCCCCGACGGCCGCCTCACCCACGCCCGCTCGTGCCGCCGCGGCGCCGCCAGCCTGCCCGCAGGTCTTCGACCCGATGACCGCGGCGGTGGACAAGACGGTGAAGTTCTCCCGCATCACCCCGAAGCCGGTGGTCCGCGAGAGCTGCGGCACCCTCTACCGGGCCGACGGACGTGGCCCCGAGGTCGTCTTCGTCGAAGGCTTCCGCCCCAAGGAGGTCAACGGCCAGTACGACATCGAGAAGTACGTCCTGAAGAACCAGCCTTCCCCCTTCGTCTCCACGTCCTACGACCACGACCTGTTCAAGCAGTGGGTGCGGTGGATGAAGAACGGAGCCTTCAACTACTACATCGACGCTCCGGGCGGCATCGACGTCAACAGGACCATCGGGGACGACCACAAGTTCGCCGACCAGGTCGAGGTCGCCTTCCCGGGCGGGATCAGGTCCGAGTTCATCATCGGCGTGTGTCCGATCGACAAGGAGACCAGGACAGAGATCATGTCGGCCTGCAGGAGCAACCCCAAGTACCGGGCGCCTGAGGCTGCCTGAGCCGCCGGCTGGAGGAGGGGGTGGGCGCGGATGGGCCGAGCCACCAGCGTCACCCCCTCCCGGCCGAGCAGGAGGAGCCCGCCCCGGCCTGGCAGCGGACCGTGAGGGACCGCACGGCGCCCTGAGTACCCGCGGGGGACCGCGCCGTAGAAACAGCGTTCCCGTGCCCGCGGCGAAGGCCGCGGGCACGGGAAGCTCGCCGAACCGGGCGGTCAGGGCGTCCTGTTGAGGACGAACTGCGAGCCGGGCTCGATCATGACGTCCCCTTCGGCCGAGCCGGTCACGGTGACGTCCGTGAGCGTCGCGCTGCCCCGGGCGCCACTCATCGCGAGGATGCCGGAGCCGTTGTTCGACTTGTCGATGCGGACGTTCTGGATCTTCACGCCCGGCATCGTGCCGCCTCCTGTCTTGAACTGGATGCCGTCGTACGTCGAGTCGTGGATGTCGGTGTCCCTGATGGTGACGCCGGGGATGTCTGGGCCCTGGGCGAACAGGGTGATGGCCCCGAACTCCTGGTCCTCGTTCCAGAAGGCGCCGCCCGTGCGGTGCAGCGCGTTGTTGGCGATGAGGGTCTGCCCCGAGAACGGCAGCGGATCGTGGTCGGTGGCCAGCATGATGCCGGGGTAGTTCATGGTGTCCGCGATCACGTTGTTCTCGATGGTGTTGCCGTAACCGCCGTAAATGGCGATGCCGTTGGCCCGCCAGGGCAGCTGGACGGTGTTGTTGCGGAAGTGGTTGTCGTGGCCGATGTCGACCGCCGTGTCCTTCACATACTTGCTGGCCCAGACCGCCAGCGCGTCGTCACCGTTGTTGCGGAACGATGAGTTGTACACGGTCGAGTTGCGGGTGCCGTTGGCGAAGTTGATGCCGTCGGCGTAGGTGTTGCGGATCCGCATTCCGGTGAACTGCACACCGTCGCCCGGGCCCCAGAGCTCCGGAATGTTGGAGTAGTCCCGTCCGGCCCACACCCCGACGTTCGCGTGCTCGATCCACACGTTGTCGATTCTGGTGTTCTTGCCGAACCGCCCGTTGAGGCCGACCCCGCCCTCGTGGTTGCCGTCGCCGCCGCGGATGGTGCCGGAGCCGAAGATCGCGAGGTCGGAGATCTTCGTGTTGTCGTCGATGTCGAAGCCGAAGTTTCCCTCGTGCGGGTGGTTGATGCCGCCCGCCTCGTGCGGCGGCGTGAGGGTGTACAGCTGGGAGTGCCACATGCCCGCGCCGCGGATCGTCACGTCACGGATGCCCACCGTGTTGAACTGCCCGCGGTTCAGCGGGTCGTCGGTGAGGATCTTCTGCTCCTGGCGCCACTGGCCCGCCGGAATCCAGACGCAGGCGATCTCGCCCTTCTGGTCGGCGGTCACCGCCCGCTGGAGGGCGACCGTGTCGTCGATGCCGTCGTTCGGCACCGCGCCGTAGGCAGTGATCGAGGTGCACTCCGCCGGCTTCGCGGCCGGCGGGGCGACCTGCTCCAGGTCCACCAGGTCGATGATGTGGAACGCCGCGGAGTCACCGGCGTCCCGCTGGAGCCGGAACTTCGTCCCCGCCGGATACGTCTGCGACAGCAGCGCGTGGGACTCGTCGAACAGGCGCCGCGCGTCCGCCTTGGGGGTGTTGCTCAGCCCCTCGGGGTCGTCCGTCGTCCCGTACAGCCAGCTGTGCTTGGAGGACAGGGTCAGCTTCCGTAAGAAGGTGCCGTCGACGTACAGACTGATCGTCGCCTCCGCGCCACCGCCCGCCGGGGCGTCGGGGACGGAGTTGCGTACGACGATCGAGTTGGCGGCACCGGTGGCGGTGAACTCCACGAACTGGCCCGTGGAGTCCAGCCGTACCGACTGGCGTCCCGAGGACTCGGTGGCGAAGTTGGTGTGCCCGAAGGTCCGCTTCCGGTCGGCGGTGAGGAGCGTGCCCTGGTAACGGGCGTCCTCGGCCTCGTACTCCGTGTACGGCACGGCCGCGCCGCGCCCGACCACGAGGGACCGGGCGAACACGTTGTTGTTCTCGTCGGTCTCGGCGACCGTGCCCGTGGCGTCGGCCGTGGCGGTCAGGGTGACGCCGCCGCCGGTGGCCGTCCACGTACCGGTGAGCGGCACCTGGACGGTGGCTCCCGCCGCGATCGCGCCCGCGGTGCCGTTCAGCGTGGTCGTACCGGCGGTCAGCCGGGTGACCGTGCCCGCCGGTACGGCGGTGGTGCCGCGGTTGTGCACCGCCACGGTGAAGCCGACCGGCGTACCGACCGCGGGCGCGGCCGGGCTGGACGTGATGCCCGTGACCCGCAGGTCGGGCCCCGGACTCTGACCCACCGTCAGCTTGGTGGCCGCCGTGCGGCTGTTGTTGCTGTTGTCCTGCTCCGCGACGGTGTCGGTGGGGTCCACCACCGCCGAGACGGTGTACGCACCCATGGGCCGCTTGCCGACCTTGAGTGGCACTGTCGCCGAGGCTCCGGCGGCGAGCGCGGCCACCGGGGCAGAACCGGCCACCGTGCCCTCCACGCTGACGTTCACCGTGGTGGCGGGGGACGCGGCGCTACCGGTGTTGCGCACCAGCGCGTGGACCGTCACCTCGTCGGACTCGGACGGCGCGGCCGGGGACCAGGTCAGCTCGGTGACCACCAGATCGGGGTTCGGCGCGGCCGCCCCCACCACCTGGAACTCCGCGACCTGGGCACCGGGTGCGCCCGTGTTGGAGAAGAAGGTCAGCCGCAGATCCGCGTAACGCCCGCTCACCGGGATGGTGACGGTGTTCTGTCCCGCGGACGGGCTGAAGGCGTAGTCCGCCCGTGCCTTGAGGGAGGTGAAGCCGGAGGCCGACTGCTCACGGCCGAGGACCTGGATTCCCTGCGTCCGCGCCGCCCACTCCTGGGCGGGGTTCAGCTTGACGACCACGGCGTCCACGTCGGCGTTGGCACCGAGCTTCACGGTCAGGCTCGCGGGGAACCCGGCGGACTCCCAGTAGGAGGTGACGCTGTCGTCGTTGGCGTGCGTGGCGACGTACGTCTGGGTGGTCGAGGTCGCCTCGATCGGCTTGTTGCGCGCCAGGTTGGTGCCGTTCGTCGGCGGGTTCCCCGGGTCCTGGCCGGCTTGCCCGTACACCTCCAGCTCGGAGAGCTGCGCCGCGCTCCAGCCGGAGTTGGCGCTCACCCGTACCCGTACGAACCGCACCGTCGCGGGGGTGACGGCGATGCTCACCGTGTTCGCCCCGGACGGGTCGAAGGTGCGGACGGCGGAAGCGGCGAGATCGGTGAACGCGGTGCCGTCGGTGCCGCCCTGGACGCTCAGGGTCTGGCGGCGCGACTCCCAGGCGAGGGGCAGCTTCAGCGCGATGCGCTCCACCCGGACGCTGCTGCCCAGATCGACCTGGACCCACTGCGGGAAGACGCCCGCGGGACCTTCCCAGTACGACAGCTGGCTGCCGTCGGTGACATGGGCGGCGGGATGGGCGCCGTGCGCGCCACCGGCCGTCGCCGATCTGCCGAGCGCCAGATTGGGGCCTTCCGCCGCCTGCGCGGGGGTGGGCAGCAGCCCGAGCGTGAGGAGGGCGGCTGTCACCGTGCCGACGAGCAGCCGTAAACCCTGATGTCTCCATCTCATGATGGCCTCTGTTTCAAGATGACGGGAGTTCCGGTCAGGAACGTGAGAGAGCTCAAGGGGAATCTGCAACGACTACCTGATTGTTTTGAGTGATTCAGTCAAGTTTTTGCGTTGCTGAGGTGACAGGTTTCTACCGGGGCCCCGCTTTGTCAACGGACGGGACAGGTGCGTGAGGGGAGAGGGAGGGTTGCCGCAGGTGGTGAGTGACATGCTCATGTCAAGCATGCCGACGTCGGCGGGGCCGGGCCGTGTTGAGGGGGCTGCCCAATGGGGCACGTGCGCGGTAGGCCTACGGGGGCGGCGCGGCCGGCGGTTGTGCCGTCGAGCCGCGGACGACGAGTTCCGGCTCGAAGAGAAGCTCGCCCTGGTGCGTCTGCGCCCCCTGGATCTGGGCGCACAGCAGCTCCACGGCGGCACGCCCCATCGCCTCGATGGGCTGGCGCACCGTGGACAGGGAGGGGTCGGTGCAGTTCATGAAGGCGGAGTCGTCGAACCCGACGACCGAGACGTCGGCGGGTACGTTGAGGCCCCGGCGGCGGGCGGCCCTGATCGCCCCCAGCGCCAGCGGGTCGCTCGCGCACACGATGCCCGTCACCCCGCGTTCCAGCAGACGGGCCGCGGATGCCTGGCCGCCTTCCAGGGAGAACATCGAGCGCTCGACGAACTCCTCGGCGGGCCCGGCGCCGGCCGCCCGTGCCACGGCCCGTGCGGCGTCCAGCTTGCGCCGCGACGGAATGTGGTCGGCGGGCCCCAGCAGCAGGCCGATCCGCTCGTGCCCGAGGGACACCAGATGGCGCCACGCCTGCTCGACGGCCACCGCGTCGTCACAGGAGACACAGGGGAAGTCGAGCCCCTCGATGGGTGCGTTGACCAGCACCACCGGGACCTGACGCTCCGCCAGCAGCCGGTAGTGGTCGTGCGGCGCGTCCGCCTGGGCGAACAGACCTCCGACGAAGACCACCCCGGAGACCTGCTGCTGGAGCAGCAGGTCGACGTAGTCCGCCTCCGAGACCCCGCCCTTGGTCTGGGTGCACAGCACCGGCGTCAGGCCCTGCTGGGCCAGCGCGCCCCCGATCACCTCCGCGAAGGCGGGGAAGATGGGGTTCTGGAGCTCGGGCAGGACGAGACCGACCAGGCGGGCGCGCTCGCCCCGCAGCTGGGTGGGACGCTCGTATCCCAGCACGTCCAGGGCGGTCAGCACGGACTGGCGGGTCAGCTCCGAAACACCCGGTTTGCCGTTGAGCACACGGCTGACCGTGGCCTCGCTGACCCCCACCTTCTTGGCCACCTGGGCAAGTCGTCGCGTCATACACGCAAGCCTAACGCAAGCGATGCAAGCGAATTGCGCAATCCGTGCCGTCCTTCGAGCTGCGCCCGCCGGAGGCTTTCCCGGTGCGGTCCGCAGGTGCGTTGACAAGCCGGGGACGGCATGGTCATCCTCTCGGAGAGCGCTCTCCGAGGAGTGCTCCGGAAGGGGGACGGATGACGGAAGAAGAGCTCGCCCGACTGCTCGACAAGCTGGACCTGCCCCAGAAGGTGCGCCTGCTCACCGGCGCGACCACCTGGCGCACCGCCGCCGAACCCGCCGTGGGGCTGCGGGAGATGACGATGTCCGACGGCCCGGCGGGGGTGCGGGGCGAGGCCTGGGACGAGAGCGACACGTCCGTCCTGCTGCCCTCCGCCTCGGCACTCGGCGCCCTGTGGGACGAGGAACTCGTCGAGCACCTCGGCGGGGTGCTGGCGGCCGAGGCCCGGCGCAAGGGCGTGGACGTCGTCCTCGCACCCACGCTCAACCTGCACCGCTCACCGCTCGGCGGCCGCCACTTCGAGTGTTTCTCCGAGGACCCCGAACTCACCGGCCGCACCGGAGCCGCTCTGATCCGGGGCATCCAGGCGCACGGCGTCGCCGCCACCGCCAAGCACTTCGCCGCCAACGACTCCGAGACCGACCGGCTGACCGTCGACGTCCGCATCGGGGAACGCGCCCTGCGCGAGGTCTGCCTCGCTCCCTTCGAGGCAGCGGTCCTGGCCGGCGTCAGGCTCGTGATGACCGGCTACAACGGTCTCAACGGCCGCACGATGACCGAAAATCCCCTGCTGGACGACATCCTCAAGCGGGAGTGGGGCTTCGACGGAGCCGTCGTGTCCGACTGGGGCGCGGTCCGTTCCACCGTGGCGTCGGCACGTGCCGGGCAGGACCTCGTCATGCCGGGACCCGAAGGCCCCTGGGGGGACGCCCTCGTGCGGGCGGTACGGGACGGCGTCGTACCGGAGGCCGTTGTTGACGACAAGGTGCGCCGCCTGCTGCGCCTCGCCGACCGGGCCGGAGCACTCCACCCTGCCCCGACCGCCCCACCGGCCCCGGCCGCACCGCCACCGCACGCGGTGCGCGGCCTGCTGCGGCATGCGGTCGCCGCGAGCACGGTCCTGTTGCGCAACGACGGCGTGCTGCCGCTGGACCCCGCCCGCCTGCGCACCCTCGCGGTGATCGGGGCGCATGCCGAGCGGCCCCGCGCCCAGGGCGGCGGCAGCGCCGGCCTCTACCCGCACCACGTGACGACTCCGCTCGACGGCATCCGCGCCGCCCTCGGCCCCGGCGTGCGCGTGCTCCACGCACCGGGACCCGTGCCGGCGTCCCCGCCGCCGCTGGACGGCCGGGAGTGCGTCGACCCGCGGGAAGGGCGCCCCGGCGTCCTGCTGCGGGTGCTCGACGCGCGGGGACGGGAGCTCTACGCCGGACACCGGCTCTCCGGGCGGCAGTTGGAGCCGCCGCTGCCGCCCGGAGCCCACACGGTCGAGATCAGCGCGCGGCTGGTGCCCGCGGCGGGCGGGGAGTGGACGTTCGGCGTCGGCGGGTTCGGCCTGATGAGCCTGAGCGTCGACGGGCGGACCCTGGTCCGCGGCGGGTTCCCGCGCACCACCGACGATCCCGCCGTGGTGCACGTCAACCCGCCCTGCCAGTACGGGCGGACCGAGCTCGTGGCCGGGCGGCCCGTGCACGTGGTGGCCCGCCGCGAACTCGCCCACGACACCGGCAGGGCCACCCTGCTGACCGCCTCCCCGCCGCTGCCCGACCCCGGAACGGCACTCGCGGAAGCGGCAGGGGCGGCGCGCACGGCCGATGCGGCCGTGGTGGTGGTGGGCACCCCCGAGGAGAGCGAGTCCGAGGGGCACGACCGCACGCACCTCGCCCTGCCCGCCTCCCAGGACGCGCTCGTCCGGGCGGTGACCGCCGCCAACCCGCGCACCGTGGTGGTGGTCAACACCGGCGGCCCGGTCGAGATGCCGTGGCGCGAGGAGGCCGCGGCGGTACTCCTGACCTGGTTCCCCGGCCAGGAGGGCGGCACCGGTCTCGCCGACGTCCTGTTCGGCCGCACCGAGCCGGGCGGCCGGCTGCCCACCACCTGGGGCGCCGCCCTCACCGACGTACCCGTCACCGCGACGACGCCCGAGAACGGCGTACTGCGGTACGAGGAGGGCCTGCACGTCGGACACCGGGCCTGGCTGCGCGCGGACCGCGCACCCGCGTACTGGTTCGGCCACGGCCTGGGCTACACGACGTGGGCGTACGAGGGCATGACGGTGTCCGCCCGGGAGGGCGGGCATGCCGGGGGCCGCGCGTGGGACGACGACGCGTTCACCGTCTCCGTAACCCTGCGCAACACCGGGCCACGGGCGGGCCGGGAGGTGGTGCAGGTCTATCTGGCACGGCCGGGTTCGGCGGTCGAGCGCCCGTCGCGGTGGCTCGCCGGGTACGCGTCCGCCCGGGCGCAACCGGGTGCGGCGGTCACCGTGCCGGTACGTGTGCCGGCACGGGCACTGCGCCACTGGTCACCGGAGGACCACGGCTGGCGGACCGAACCCGGCACCTTCCAGGTGCTCGTGGGACCGTCGGCCGGGAACCTGCCCCTGACCTCCGAGGCGCACTGCCCCGGGACTTCGGGCGTACGCGGGTGAGGACCGCCGGGAGAGCGCTCCCGTACGCCCGGTACGGGGCCCGGGGCCGCCGGTAGGGTTACCGGCATGACCAGACAGGCGCCGACCCTCGAGGACGTCGCGCGGGAGGCAGGCGTCTCCCGCGCGACCGTGTCCCGGGTCGTCAACGGCATCCGCAACGTGGACCCGGCGATCCAGGCCGCCGTGCGCGGCGCGATCGAACGCACCGGCTACGCCCCGAACCGGGCCGCGCGGTCCCTGGTGACCCGGCGGGCCGAGACCATCGCCTTGGTCGTCTCCGGTGCGGGCGACGACTCGGAGAGCGGACAGAACCTCTTCGCCGCCCAGGTGCTCGCCGACCCCTTCTTCAGCCGCGTGGTCAGCGGGGTCGTCGGTTTTCTGCGGCCCCGGTCGATGTACCCGGTGCTGATGTTCGCCGAGACCGACGCGGCACGGCGCGACGTGGTCGGCTATCTGCGGCAGGGCAGCGCGGACGGCGCGCTGATCTTCTCCACCCACGCCGGGGACCCGCTGCCGGGGATGCTCGCCGCCGAGCACCTCCCCTGCGTCCTGTTCGGACGCCCCGCGCTTTCGGCGCAGGTCAGTTACGTCGACGTGGCGCACCGGGACGGCGCGCGGCTGGCCGCCGAGAAGTTGCTCGCCCGCGGCTGCCGGCGCGTGGCCACCGTCACGGGGCCGCTGGACCTTCCCGCCGCCCAGGAACGGCTGACCGGCTTCCAGGACACCATGGCCCGCCACGGGCATCCGTACGTCCTCACGGCCGAGGGAGAGTTCACCGAGGACAGCGGGGCGGCGGCGATGACCCGGCTGCTGGCCGAGGACGCCGGTATCGACGGGGTCTTCGCGGCCAACGACCTGATGGCGCGGGGCGTCTGCCGGACCCTGCGGGAGAGCGGCAGGCAGGTGCCGGACGACGTGGCGGTGGTCGGCTTCGACGACTCCGGCCCCGCGGTGGCCTGCCGGCCGCCGCTGACCACGGTCCGCCAGCCAATGGAGGAGATGGCCGCCGCGATGGCGCGCCTGCTCCAGGAGCAGATCGAGGGCGGCAGGACCCGCCCCACCTCGGTCATCTTCGATGCGGAACTCGTGGTCCGCGACTCGGCGTGACGAAGCACCACACCGGATCCCCCCGTACCCGCCGGCGGTCCTGACTGCCGTCGCCCCCGCCGGCGGTCCTACGGCCCCCGTACCCACGACGTGGCCCGGACCGCCCTCGTGCGCGAGGAGGACGGGACGGGCCGGGTGACCGTGGGGCCGTCCCGTGGCCGATCGGGAGAGCGCTCTCCCAGAGTGGCTCGCCGTCGTGTGCCTGACAACGCCTCGGACCTCAACTCCTTTGCGGGCACGCGGCGTCGGCCCGCTCCTGGCCGAGGGTCCCGGCGGAGCGCACAAAGCCGCCCGGGCCCCCGGCCACAGGGGAGTACGTCCGGACCCCGACGGCGCGGGGCGGCGTCACGCGAGGGCGGGTTCTTCCGTACAGACCGGCCCACCACTCACCGGCTCGCACGGCTCGTGGGCCGTCAACCCCCTGCACAGCAACGGGATTAGGGCGGGCATCCTGTGCACACACCTTGACCGGCCTCCCGCGGCCGTCGCTCCGCTCGTCGTCGACCGCGAGCCGCCGCCCGCCCTCAACTGCCCTCCCCACCCGGTCCACTGGTGAGGAGCGGCCCCTATCCCTCCGTAATTCAGTCGTCATCTTGCAAGTTTGGATCGACTTATTGCGCAGATCTGTCGGGAGTCCTATGGTGGCGCAGCAATCAGGGCAGTGCTTGGGCGTCACCTCCGAGGAGCCGTAATGAAGCCCCGTAACCTCGCGATCCTTCTCTCCACAGGCCTCGTCCTCAGCCTCGCGGCCTGCGGCGGGGACGCGACGGACGCCAAGGCGGGAGGCGTGACGATCACCGTGGCGTGTCAGCCGGCGAAGACCGCGGCGAAGCAGCGCAAAGCGTGGAACGACGACGTCGCCGCGTTCGAGAAGGCGCACCCCGGCGTCAAGGTCAACAGCACCGACCAGCAGCCGTGCTTCGATCCGAAGACCTTCGCCGCGAAGCTGGCGGGCGGGCAGATGGAGACGGTCTTCATGGTCCCGGTCACCAACTACGCCGACGTCATTGCCAAGAAACAGGCGAAGGACCTCACCGGCGTCACCGGCCTGGTCAAGAACTTCGGCGACATCAAGCAGGACGTCAGGGACATGGTCACCAAGGACGGCAAGGTCTACGGCGTCCCCAACGTGAGTTACAGCGTCGGCCTGATCTACCACCGCAAGCTGTTCACCCGGGCCGGTCTCGACCCGGACAGCCCGCCCCGGACGTGGGAGGAGGTGCGTGCCGCCGCGAAGAAGATCGCCGCCCTGGGTGACGGGTACGTCGGCTACGGCGAGTACGGCGGCGGCAACGTGGGCGGCTGGCACTTCGCGCAGTCCCTCTTCAGCCGCGGCGGCGAGATGGTGGTCGACGGCAAGGCCGCTTTCAACAGCCCCGAGGGCAAAGCCGTGCTGCACACCCTGCACGACATGCGCTGGCAGGACGACAGCGTCGGCAGCAAGGTGCTGATCGGCTGGGAGGCTCTGATGCAGCAGATGGCGGCGGGGAGGACGGGCATGATGCTCGGGGCGCCGGACGTCGTCACCGACCTGGTCCAGAAGTTCCAGGGGAACGTCGACGCCTACGGCATCGCCGGCGTGCCGGAGGGCAGGGCGTCGCTGAGCGGCGGCGAGGCGTACATGGTCAACCCGAAGGCGGACGCCGCCCAGACCAAGGCCGCCATGCAGTGGATCGACTTCCAGTTCAACACGCCGGGCAAGGGCCGCCACGACTACGCCCGCGGCAAGGCCAACGGCGAGGCGGTGGGTGTCCCCAACAACGACTACATGGGCGACTCCCCGACCGGAAAGGCCATCGCCAAGGACCGCGCCGCGCACGCGGTCCTGCCCACGGAGAACTACCGCTTCTACGTCGAAGCCGCAGCAGGCGTCGCCCCCAAGCTGGAACCGGTCAGGGCCCAGGAGCTGTACGCGGTCCTCGACGTGCCCATGTCCGCGGTGCTGACGCGGCGTAACGCCGACGTCGACAAACTGCTCGCGGACGCCGAGGCCAAGGCGAACTCGATCCTGGCCAGGGGCTGACAGCGACGTCCCCGGGGTGCCGGCCGGCGGATCGCATCCCGGGACCTCCAGGGAGCCGGCCGGCGGATCGCACCCGGGACCTCCAGGGTGCCGTGCGGCGGATCACACCCGAGTCCCCGGGGTGCCGTGCGGCGGATCACACCCGAGTCCCGGGGTGCGACCGGCGACCGCACCCCGGGGCGCTCCCCACATCGTAGCCACAGCCGGGAACTGGAGACCCTCATGGACACACTCACCGCGGAGCCGAAACGGCAGGCTCCGCCGCATCGCAGACCGCCCCGTCGCCGGCCCCCGTCGCCGCGCCGGCGCAAGGTGCGGAACAATCTGACGGCCTACGGCTTCCTGTGCGCGGCGCTGTTCTGTTTCGCGATGTTCGCCTGGTGGCCGATCGTCAGGGAAGCCGTCCTCAGCTTCCAGCAGACCAACCTCGTGGACGAGCCGGTCTGGGTGGGCCTGGACAACTTCCGTACGGTGGTTGCCGATCCCGCGTTCGGCCAGGCGTGGCGCAACACGCTGGCGTTCACGCTGCTGGCCCTGGTGTGCGGGTACCTCGTACCCTTCGCCGTCGCGATCGTGCTCAACGAACTGCGGCACGCCCGGGCGTACCTGCGGTTCGTGGTGTACCTGCCGGTGATGCTGCCGCCGATCGTCTCGGTCCTGCTGTTCCGCTGGTTCTACGATCCGGGCCCCGGGCTGTTCAACCAGCTCCTGGACTTCGCCGGGCTGCCGCCGCTGGCCTGGCTGGACTCCACCGACACCGCGCTGATCTCCCTGGTGATCGTCTCCACCTGGATGAACCTCGGATCCGGCGTGCTGATCTACCTGGCGGCCCTGCAGAACATCCCCGGTGACCTGTACGAGGCCGCGGAACTCGACGGGGCCGGCATCCTCCAGCGGATCCGGCACGTCACGATCCCGCAGACACGGCTGATCCTCCTCCTCATGCTGATGCTGCAGATCGTCGCCACCATGCAGGTGTTCATCGAGCCGTACATGCTCACCGGCGGCGGCCCCGAGAACGCGACGGTCACCGTCGCCTACCTGATGTACCAGTACGCCTTCGTCTACGGCGGCAACTACGGGGCGGGCAGCGCGCTCGGCCTGATGCTCATGCTCGTCCTGCTGGCGGTCGCCACGGTCCAGCTGCGGCTGACCCGCGACGAGAAGAGGTAGACCCATGCTGAAGACAACCGAGCCCCGGGTAGCGGCAGCTGAGGCCTCCGGGGAGTCATCGGTACCCGGGCCCGGCCGCCGGCGCACCACCAGGAAGCGCGGCGCGTGGGCCGAGGGGCACGCCAGGACCGTGATCTCCCCGCTGGAGCTGAAGTCCCGCTGGGGCAGGAAGATCTACTGGGCCGTGCTCACCGCGGTCCTGGCCGTGTTCACGCTGGTGTTCGTCTTCCCGCTCTACTGGATGGTCACCGGGGCGATGAAGACGGGCGAGGAGATCGCCCGGATGCCGCCCTCGCTCTTCCCGGAGGCACCGGACTTCTCGGTGTTCGCCGACGCCTGGGAACTCTTCGACATGGGGCTGCTGCTCGAGAACACCCTGTTCTACGCCGCCGGTGCCTGGCTCTTCGCGCTCGCCGTGGACGTCACCGCCGCCTACGCGCTCTCCAAGCTCCGGCCGATGTTCGGCAACGTGATCCTGGGGGCCATGCTGGCCACGCTGATGATCCCGCCGATCGTCGTGATGATTCCGGCGTACCTCACGGTGACCGATGTGCCCATCTTTGGCTGGCAGCTGCTCAACTCGCCCTGGGCCATCTGGTTCCCGGTGGCCGCCAACGGGTTCAACATCTTTCTGCTGAAGCGCTTCTTCGACTCGATACCCAACGAGATCCTCGAAGCGGCCGAGATCGACGGCGTCCCCCCGTGGCGGGTTCTCGTGTCGATCGTCCTGCCCCTCTCCCGGCCCATCCTCGGCGTGGTGTCCATCTTCACCGTCGTGCTGGTCTTCAAGGACTTCGTCTGGCCGCTGCTCGTCCTGCCCGAAAGCAGCAAGATGACGATCAGCGTGGGCCTGTCCCAGACGGCAGGAGCGGTGACGCAGAACCAGATCATGGCCGGTCTGGTGATCGCCAGCGTCCCGATGATCATCGTGTTCCTCTTCTCCCAGCGCAGCATCATGGCGGGCCTCACCGCAGGCAGCCTCAAGGGCTGACCCTCCCGGTCAGGGACCTCCTCATCCCGCAGAGCCCCACCCGCCCGAAAGGACCGTCCCGTGACAGCCGCTCCCGCACCCTCCGCCGACGACTGGTGGCGCGACGCCGTCATCTACCAGGTGTACCCCCGAAGTTTCGCGGACGGCGACGGCGACGGCACGGGCGACCTCGCGGGCGTCCGCGCCGGCCTGCCGTACCTCGCCGAACTCGGCGTCCAGGCAGTGTGGTTCACGCCGTGGTACCTCTCTCCCATGGTCGACGGCGGCTACGACGTCGCCGACTACCGCACCATCGACCCCGCCTTCGGCACCCTCGAGGACGCCGAGAAGCTCATCGCCGAGGCCGCCGAACTCGGCCTGCGGGTCATCGTCGACATCGTCCCCAACCATGTCTCCGACCAGCACGCCTGGTTCCGGGCAGCGCTGGAGGCCGGTCCGGGCAGCCCGGAACGGGAGCTGTTCCACTTCAGGCCCGGCCGCGGTGAGAAGGGCGAACTCCCGCCGAACAACTGGCCGTCGCAGTTCGCCGGGGACACCTGGACCCGGGTCCCCGACGGTGAGTGGTACCTCCACCTCTTCACCCCGCAGCAGCCCGACCTCAACTGGAACCATCCCGCCGTCCGCCAGGAACACGAGGACATACTCCGCTTCTGGTTCGCACGCGGCGTGAGCGGCGTTCGTATCGACTCCGCCGCTCTGCTCGCCAAGCACCCCGGACTCCCGGACTTCGAGGCGGACACCGACCCGCATCCGTACGTCGACCAGGACGAGCTCCACGACATCTACCGCTCCTGGCGGGCCGTCGCCGACGAGTACGGCGGGATGTTCGTCGGCGAGGTCTGGCTGCCGGACGCCGAGCGCTTCGCGCGCTATCTGCGCCCCGACGAGCTGCACACCGCGTTCAACTTCAACCTGCTCGCCTGCCCCTGGGAGCCCGGCAGACTACGCCGCACCATCGACGACACCCTCGCCGAGCACGCCCCCGTGCGGGCCGCCGCCACCTGGGTGCTCTGCAACCACGACGTGACCCGTACGGTGACCCGCTACGGGCGCGCGGACACCGGGTTCGACTTCGCAGCCAAGGCCTTCGGCACCCCCACCGACCTCGCCCTGGGCACCCGGCGCGCCCGCGCCGCCGCCCTGCTCACCCTCGCCCTGCCCGGCTCGGTCTACCTCTACCAGGGCGAGGAGCTGGGCCTCCCGGAGGCGGACGTCCCGCGCGACCGCATCGAGGATCCCATGCACTTCCGCTCCGGCGGCGCCGACCCCGGCCGCGACGGCTGCCGGGTGCCCCTGCCCTGGACCGCCGACGCCCCCCACTACGGTTTCGGCTCGCGCTGCGAACCCTGGCTGCCGCAGCCCGCCGACTGGGCGCGCTACGCCGTGGACCGCCAGAGCACCGACCCGGCGTCCATGCTCACCCTCTACCGCACGGCACTGCGCCTGCGCCGCACCGTCGCGGGCTTCGGCGATGGGCCGCTGACCTGGCTGCCCTCCCCGGACGGCGTCCTCACCTTCGCCCGCCCCCACGGCCTGCTCTGCGTGACGAACCTGTCCGGCAGCCCCACACCCCTCCCGCCCCACACCCGACTGCTCCTGACGAGCGGCCCCCTGGGCCCCGGCGGTACCCTGCCCCACGACACCACGGCGTGGCTGCGCAACTGACCTGCGCCACCGGTAGTTTGGCCCGCATGGACGTGTACGAGTTCCTGGCCCGGCCGCTCGTCGCCCGGGTGGCTGCGGCCGGCCCCTCCGTGCGCCCCGTCTGGTTCCTCTGGGAGGACGGGGCCTTCTGGTGGTTGACCGGTTCGTACTCGCGGCTGGGGCGGATCGTCGCCGGCGAACCGCGGATGGCACTGGTCGTCGACACCTGCGACCTGTCATCCGGGCAGGTGCTCTCGGTGACCTGCCGGGGCACCGCCCTGCTCGTTCCGCTGGACCGCGCGCGGGCGGTGCGCAAATTGACCCGCTACCTGGGTCCCGGCCAGGAGGCGTGGCCGTCGCGCTTCTCCGCCGGGCTCGACGACCCCAAGACGGCGATGGTCCGCTTCACCCCCGACCGTCCGCCGAAGCTCCGGGACCTGTCGTGGTGAGACGGGCACCTCGGACCGTACGGCTCACGCGGTCAGTTGTGCGTGCGCGCAGTGGCCGTCGTCCGCCGGACCCGTACCGCCGTCGCACCGGCTCATCTCGGCCCACACCGCGTCCAGGGAGAGGCCCAGCACGTCTGCGATGGTCGCGATGGTCGGGAAGGCGGGGGTCGCGACCCGGCCCGTCTCGATCTTTCTGAGCGTCTCCGGTGAGACACCTGCGGCGAGTGCGATCTCCAGCATCGAGCGTTCGCCCCGGGCCCGGCGCAGGAGGGTCCCGAGGTGCTGGCCGCGAGCGATGTCGGCGGGGGTGAGCGGCAGTCTGACCATGGCCCCGATTCTAGTACCGGTACAGTTTGACCGGTATAGTTGTTGGAATCGTGAGGAAGCGGCACATGATCGAAATCCTGAATCCCACCCTGCTGGACCGGGCGAGAGTCACCGGCGCCCTGGTGGCGGACATCCTGCACACCCTGAAGAGCCGCAGCGCGGTCGGTACGAACCTGCTGGACATCGACCGGTGGGCCAAGAGCATGATCGCCGAGGCGGGTGCGCTCTCCTGCTACGTCGACTACGCGCCGTCCTTCGGGCGCGGCCCGTTCGGCCACTACATCTGCACGGCCGTCAATGACGCCGTTCTGCACGGCCGGCCCCACGACTACTCGCTCGCCGACGGCGATCTGCTCACCCTTGACCTGGCCGTCTCCAAGCAGGGAATCGCGGCCGACGCGGCCATCAGCTTCGTCGTGGGCGAGGCGCGGCCCGCGGAGAGTGTCGCGCTGATCAGCGCCACCGAACGCGCACTGGCCGCGGGGATCGCCGCCGCCGGGCCAGGAGCCCGTATCGGCGACCTCTCCCACGCCATCGGTACGGTCCTCGGCCAGGCCGGATACAAGATCAACACCGAATTCGGCGGGCACGGCATCGGGTCGACGATGCACCAGGACCCGCACGTCGCGAACACCGGGCGGCCCGGCCGCGGCTACACCCTGCGCCCAGGGCTGCTGCTGGCACTGGAGCCCTGGGTCATGACGGACACCGCCGAGCTCGTCACCGACGCCGACGGATGGACGCTCCGCAGCGCGACGGGCTGCCGGACGGCACACAGCGAGCACACGATCGCCATCACCGAGGACGGAGCCGAGATCCTCACGTTGCCGACGGCATCCCGGCAGTAGGGGCGGCGACAGGTCCGGGAACCGCGTGCTGTGCCCACCCGGCCGGGGCCCAGGGGGGCGAAGTCGTCGGCAAACGGGCACCGTGGGCCCCCTCCGCCCGCACACTGGAGGTATGGACGTCATCCGACGCGGGAGCGAGGTTCTGCGGAACCGAGTGGGCGGTCAGCTGTTTGCCCAGGTGGCGGGCCCGGACGGACCGAAGAACCGGGAACGCATCCATCAGACCCCGGGGCCCCGCTGGTTCGGCCCCGAGCGGCCGATCCGCGTCGTGCACGGGGACGCGGCCATGTTCGTCGGCGGGCTGCGCGCGCTGCTGCTGCAGTCCCTGCATCCGCTGGCGATGGCGGCCGTCGCAGCGCACTCGGGATTCCGGGGCGACCCGTGGGGGCGGCTCGCCCGTACTAGCACGTTCCTCGCCGTCACGACGTACGGCACGGCCGACGACGCCGGGAGGGCGGTCGCGCAGGTCCGCGCGGTGCACGCCCGGGTGACGGGTAGCGCGGAGGACGGCCGCCCCTACCGGGCGGACGACCCGCACCTGCTGGCATGGGTGCACGCGGCCGAGGTGGACAGTTTCCTCGCCGCGCACCAGGCCTTCGGCGCCCACCCGCTGTCCCCGCCCGAGTGCGACGCCTACGTACGCGACACCGCGCGCATCGCCACGGCGCTCGGTGCGGCGCAGCCGCCGCTGGACGTCGAGCAGTTGCGGGGCGTGCTCGACGGGTTCCGCCCGGAACTGCGGGCGACGGCCGCCGCGCGGGACGCCGCCCGCTTCATCGTCAAGGAGCCACCGCTGCCGCGGGCCGTCCGCGTCCCGTACAAGGCGCTGACGGCCAACGCGGTTGCCCTGATGCCCGAGTGGGCGTCATCCGCACTGGGATTGCCCACGGCGCCGCGCTTCCTCACACCGCTGACGGCACCGCTGACGCGCAGGTCGGGGGACGTGGTGACGGGCCTGATCCGCTGGGCGATGGCACCGCCGGCCTCGTCGCGCACACCGCCCGCCCCACCGGGCCCGGACCGGTAGCAGCGGCGTTCACCGCTACTGCAGTGCGTGGACGGCTGCCGCGAACAGCGCGGGCATGCGGGCCGCTCCGGGGGCGACGAGGCGGGCCGTGCCGGGGCGGCGGCTGGCGGTCAGCAGGGCCCCGGTCAGCAGCCGGTGCCGCCGGGTCAGCCGGGCCCAGGCGCGTTCGTACTCCTGGGGCCGCCCGGCGGCCACGCAGCGGACGGCTGCCCCGGCCGTCGCCAGCGCGAGGGCGATGCCCTCACCGGTGAGGGCGTCCACATAGCCCGCCGCGTCGCCCACGAGCAGGACCCGGCCCGCGGTGCGCCGCCGCACCCGCTGCCGCAGGGGCCCGGCACCGCGCACCTGGGTCGCCGCCGGGCCGCTCAGCGACGCGGCCAGAGCCGGGAAGCCCGCCAGGTGCTCCTCGTACCGTCGACGGCTGCGGGTGAGGACCGCGACCCCCACGAGGTCGTCGCCGACCGGTGTCACATAGGCCTCACCGTCCCCGGACCAGTGGACCTCCACGAAGTCCGTCCACGGCTCGACGCGGAAGTGCCTGCGCAGCCCGTACCGGCCGGGGGCGACACCCGGCAGGTCAAGACCCAGGCGGCGGCGCACCGGCGAGTGCAGCCCGTCGGCGGCGACCAGCCAGCGGGCCGTGAGACCCGCTGCGGTGACCGAGTCCGCGCTCTGACGCACCTCACCGACCTTGCCCGGCAGGATCCGCACGCCGACGTCGAGGGCGCGCCGGTGCAGGGCGGCGTGCAGTGCCGTACGGCGGACGCCGAGTCCTGCGGCGCCGCGGAAGGGGGCTTCGACGCGGGTGTTCGCGTCCAGGTAACGGATGCCGCGCAGTTCACGGCCGGGGGCCTCGATGCCCAGGGCCCGCAGCGCGGCGACTCCGCTGGGCATGACGCCCTCTCCGCACGCCTTGTCCACGGGTCCGCTCCGGGGCTCGACGACGACCGCCTCCAGACCGGCGAGCGCGGCGTGGACGGCGGTGGCCAGACCGGCCGGTCCGCCGCCCGCCACCAGGACGTCGATCACCGGGCGGCAGCCGGGTCCGGGGCGGTGGGGGCCACGGTGGCAAGTGCCCGGTTCTCGCAGCGGATACGCACGGTGAGCAGAGCGGCGTTGAGGACCGTGAAGGCGGCCGCGGTGACCCAGGCGGTGTGCACCAGGGGCAGTGCCACACCCTCCGCGACGACGGCCACGTAGTTCGGGTGCCGCAGCCACCGCCACCGGTAGGGGCCGCCTGCCACCAGGGGCAGCCCGGGGACGACGAGCACCCGGGTGTTCCACCGGGGTCCCAGCGTGCGGATGCACCACCACCGCAGCGCCTGGGAGGCCACCAGTACGGCCACCATCGGCCAGCCCAGGGCGGGGAGAAACGGCCGGTCGCCCAGCCACACCTCGGCCAGGCAGCCGGCCAGCAGGCCGGTGTGGAGGACGACCATCGCCGGGTAGTGGCCCTGCCCCGCCTCCACCGCGCCCCGGGCGCGGCTCCACCGCTCGTTGCGGCGGGCGACGACGAGTTCGGCGACGCGCTCGCCCGCGACGGCGGCCACCAGCAGTCCGTACCAGATCATCTGCCCCGAGTCCCTTGTCCGAGTCCTGTACGCATGTCCTTCGGTGCCCGGACTACCAGCGCAGCAGCACGAGTTCACTGGCGAACCCGGGCCCCATCGCCAGCAGCAGACCCGGTGTTCCCGGGGGTGGCCGGTGTTCCGCGAGGGTGTCGCGCAGGACGTGGAGCACCGAGGAGGAGGAAAGGTTGCCTACGTCCGCGAGGTGACGCCATGTCACGTCGAGTGCGCCGTCCGGCAGCCGGAGCGCTTCGGACACGGCCTCCAGGACCTTGGGGCCGCCGGGATGGCACACCCAGGCCGTCACGTCCTCCGGCTTGATCCCGTGGTCGCCGAGGAACCCCTCGACGTCGTCGGCGAGGTACTGGCGCACCACGTCGGGGACCCGCGGGTCCAGGACGACCTGGAAGCCGGTGCTCCCGATGTCCCAGCCCATGACGCGGCCGCTGTCCGGGTACAGGTGGCTGCGGGTGTCCACGATCGTCGGCCCGGCGACCGCGTCCTGCCGCTCCGTGCGGTGTGCGCCGATCCCGTCCGGCTGCCTGGTACGGTCCGCGTCCGGCCGCTCCGTACGGTGCGCGCCCACCGCCACGACCGCGGCGGCGCCGTCGCCGAACAGCCCGGTGGCGACCAGGTTCGCCATGGAGGCGTCGTCGCGCTGGAAGGTCAGCGAGCACAGTTCGACCGACAGCAGCACCGCCACGTGGTCGGGCCTGCCCAGCAGGTAGTCGTGCATCCGGGCCAGACCCGCGGCGCCACCTGCGCAGCCCAGTCCGAACAGGGGCAGCCGCGTGACGTCGGGCCGCAGTCCGAGCCGGCCGACCAGCCGTGCGTCGATCGAGGGCGTGGCGATACCGGTGACCGAGGTGAAGACCAGCAGGTCCACATCGGTGGGGGCCAGACCGGCGGCGTCCAGGGCGTCCCGGACGGCCTCGGCGCCCAGGTCGGTGGCGGCGGCGATGAAGACGTCGTTGGAGGCGCCGAACCCGTCGAGCTCGGCGTACTGGCCGAGAGGCAGCGTCATGTGACGCGACGCGACCTTCGCGCTGCGGTGCAGCCGGTCCAGGACCCGGCGGTCGGCCCCCTCCGGCAGACAGGTGCGGGCCACCATGTCGGTGATCTCGTGCTGGGGGTGACGGTGCGGCGCGAGGGCACCGCGGACGGCTGCGATCCGGGTCATACGGTTTCCCGTCTGGTGCCTGTAGGGACTGGGGGACTGGACCGGGGGATTGCGCGGGCAGGTCTGCAAGAGACTGAAGAGGGCCGAAGAAAGACAGATAGTGACCGAATACGACTGACTCCTGCTGTGCACGTGTTCCCCGGTCCGGGACTTCGACACCCCGTGATCCCCCGTCCGGCCGCCAGGCCCTACGGCGCGATGCCCCGGCCGGGCGGGCCGGGGCGCATACGATCGGCCGGATGGGAACTCGTGAGCAGTCGACGGACGGCGGCCCGGCCGTGGGCAGGATCGTTTGGCTGGGCGGCCTGGCCGGGTCGTGCCACCCGGGTCCCGTCGTGGCGGTCACCGTCCTGATGACCGCGCTGGCGGCGACCGCGGGCCAGAGCGCCGCGCGGGTGGTGCTGACCGGCGCCGCCGTCCTGACCGGCCAGTTGTCCGTCGGCTGGTGCAACGACGCGTTCGACGCGCGCCGGGACACCAGCGCCGGCCGCCGGGGCAAGCCCGTCGTCGACGGCACGGTCGGTGTGCGGCAGGTGTGGGTGGCCGCGTACGCCGCGCTGGCGCTGTGCGTACCCCTGTCCCTTGCCTGCGGCCTGTGGGCGGGCGCCGTTCACCTGGCCGGTGTGGCGGGCGCGTGGGCGTACGACCTGCGCCTGAAGGCGACGGTCTGGTCCTGGGCGCCGTACGCGCTGGGCTTCGCCGTCCTTCCGGCCTTCGTCGCGCTGGGCCTGCCGGGGCAGCCGTGGCCGGCCTGGTGGCTCGTCACGGCCGGGGCGCTGCTGGGCGTGGGCGCCCACCTGGGTGATGTGCTGCCGGACATCGGCGGGGACCTGGCGACAGGGGTACGCGGCTTGCCGCACCGACTGGGCCGGACCGGTACACGACTGCTGCTGCCGGTGCCGCTGGTGGCCGCGTCCGCCGTTCTGGTGCTGGGCCCCGCCGGAGCCCCCGGCGGGTGGGGAGTCGCGGCGCTCGCGACGACCGTACTGCTCGCGGTGGCGGGCACGGTGCTGGGCCGCCGCAGGGAGCGGCTGGCCTTCGCGGCGGCGGTCGCGGTGGCCGTGGTCGACGTGGCGTTGCTGCTGCTGCGCGGCAACGGGATTGCGTGACCGTGCGACGGCGGGCATGCGGGCGGCCCGCGCGGCGGGCGGCCCGCACGGTCCCGGCACGTCAGCCGGGGGATACCGGCGGTTGGTGACGGGCAGTCATCGTCGTTCCCCAAGGCGGCGGTTCACCTCCCGCAGCAGGCGGTTGCGGCCGCGCAGGGGGACGGTCCACAGGGGGTGACCCTGGATCGCCCAGCGGGCCAGGAGTGCGTTCGCGGCGAGCATGCCGCTGGTCGCGGCGCGTTCCATCAGTGCCACGGGCAGCCCGGTGCGTACGAGGTCACCGGCGACCATCAGGTGGGGGTCGCTCGTGCGCACGGTGGGCCGGCTCTCGTAGCCCCCCACCGGGAACAGCGGGCAGTCGGCACGCCATTCGTGCCGCTGGTCGACGATCCGCGCACCACGCGTCTCGGGATAGACGGTGTGCAGCTGGTCGACGAGGCGGCGCTGCTCGGCGGCGCGGTCCGCGTTCTCGCCGACGGCGTAGGCGTGCAGTTCGACGACCGAGCCCCCCGTCCGGCGCGACCAGCGTGCCGCCTCCCCCTCCCAGCGCTCCAGGACGCTGACGTTGTCCAGGCCGCCGTAGCCGCTGGTGCCCAGGAACCCCGCACGGTGGGGAGCCACCGGGCGCTCCAGCCACAGGCGGGAGACCAGGAAGGGCGGAGCGGTCCGCAGCTGCGCGACGTGATGGCGCCACAGCCCGTCGCCGAGACCGGGACTGCTCCGGACCACGCCCTGGAGCCCCGTGGTGTCGAGAGCCAGGACACAGGCGTCGAACTCCCGCTCCCGGCCTGTCGCGTGCACCCGGAAGCCGCCCGCGGGTGTCGGTGCGACGCGCTCGACGGGCTCGGCCGTGCGCACCTCCGCGCCCAGACGCTCCAGGAAGGCGCCGAGCGGGTCCCACAGTGCTGCGGGGAAGGGTTCGTCGGGGACGTCGAAGAGAAGCCCCTCGGCGGAGCCCAGGAAGTAGATGTGGAACATCAGCACCATCTCGGCCGCGGAGAGATGGCGCGGATCGGCGAAGAAGCTGCGGGAGAAGACCTCGAACGCCAGGTGGTGGGCGGCCTCCGGGAAACGGACCGAGGCGAGGAAGTCGTGCGCGCTCACCGAGTCCAGACGGTGGTACACCTCTGGCACACGTACGTCCATGAGGGGAAGGGCCGCGGCCGCGTCCAACCGCGGCAGGTCGCGCAGAGCGAAGGTCGGGCTGGCCAGCGCGAACCCCAGCGCACTCCAGGGCGGTGTGCGCGGAACGCGCCGGAAGCTGTCCCTGAGCCCGTCGGCGTGCCACAACGGATAGTCAGCAAGCGGTGTCAGGCGTTCCAGGTGCGGGTCCGTGCGGCGCATGAGGGCCCGCAGGTTGTAGTACTGGCGGAAGAAGGCGTGGAAGCCCCGGCTCATCGTCACGGCGGAGCCGTCGCCGAGGGTGGTGGGCCAGCCGGCCAGCCGTCCGCCCAGGCTCGGCTCCCGTTCGAACACGGTGACCCGTACGCCGCGTTCGGCCAGGGCGGTCGCCGCCGCGAGCCCCGCGATGCCGCCGCCCACGACCGCCACGGCGGGAGGTGTGTCCGCGGCCCTCGGCGCTCCCGCCCGCGCGGGGAGGAAGTGCGCCTGCCGGTCCCTGCCACCCGGCGGGGTGCGCGTGGTGCCCGCGCGCCTCACGTCCGCGCCACCGCACCCGGCACCTGCGCCGCGAAGGTGTGGGCGATGCCCGTCTGCCAGCCCGGTAGGGGCAGGACCCGCACCCGTTCGAAGCCCGTACGGGTCAGCCGGGCGGCGAACGCGTCCGCCGTGTCGAACTCGACCACGCTGCGCCACAGATGGCGGTACAGGGCCCCGTCGCCGAGAGCGGACGTGACCGGCAGCAGCGCACCGCAGACCCCCGACCACAGGAGCCTGTGCCGCCGCTTCCCGCTGAGGGTGTACTCGTGCACCGCGAGCCGCCCGCCGGGCGCCAGCACGCGGCGCACCGAGGTGAGCACCGCGTCGGGATCGGCCGTGTTGCGGAAGAGGTACGCGGCGAACACGGCGTCGAACGGCCCGTCCACCCCGGCATCGCCCAGCGTCTCGGCCGCCGTACGGACGAAGGAGACACGCGCGGGCCAGGGCTTGGCGGCCGCACGCTCCAGCATGCCCCGGGAGGCGTCCACGGCGGTGATCTCCGCGTCCGGCAGGGCCGCCAGGAGTGCGGCGGTCGAGGCACCCGTACCGCAGCCCAGGTCCAGGACGCGCAGGCCGCGGCCGCGGTCCGGCAGTCCCAGCCGTCTGGCCGAGCGCCGCAGGTGGGCGTGGTAGCCGGGGTTGGCCGCCACCAGGGCGTCGTAGCTGCCGGCGGCGTGGTCGAACGCGCGCGCCAGTGGTGCATCACGCAGGGTCGGCATCGTTCTCCTGACGAAGGGGCGGGGCGGGGCGGCGGTTGCGGGGCGACGGGAGCACCCGTCAGGGCAGTGCGGGGGGACGGGAGCACCCGTCAGGGCGGTGCGGGGTGACCGGCGGTCCTCGTCAGGGCGGTGCGGGGCGACGGGCGGCATCCGGCAGGGGCGGTGCGGGGCGCCGTGGACGCGACGGCAGCTCCAGGGCGCTGCGCAGCATCGGCCCGACGGGAGCACGCAGGCCGACCGCGAGGTCCTGGAGCAGGGAGGTGTCGCCGTCGAGAAAGCGCAGCAGACGCGCCGTGGGCACCTCCGAGAACAGCCGGGTGAAGAAGGCGTCCCCCTCGATACGGCCCTGCGCCAGCCCGTGCAGCAGGACCGCGTCCATCGCGCGGGAGCGCCGTGAGTGCGGAGCGGGCGGTACGGGGTCGTGCCCGTCGTGCAGGGCGCGTGCCACCGCCGTCGCCTGCCGCTGGATCGCGGAGAACGTGTACCCGGTGGCGGGCCGGGTCGCCCCGCCCGCCGCACCGATCCGGAAGACCGAGGGGCCACTCCTGCGCGCGAACAAGGCGTCCGTCATGGGGATGACACCGTGCTCCGTCGCCTCGACGGCGTAGTCGCGCACACCCAGGGTCCGCTCCAGGTAGCTCCGCAGCGCGCGGTCGTAGTCCTGGTCGGCGAGCACGGACGAGGAGAACTGGGTGTACTCGACCAGAGCCGTGTGCGTGCCGGTCGCCAGCACGTAGCCGAAGGCCAGCCCCCGGCGCGGCTGCGGGGTGCGGAAGTCCATCAGCTCCACGGACGAGGGGTCGAACACCGGCCGCGGGGTGCGGACGAACCAGCCGCGGAAGTGCTGGAGGAGCGTCGTACGGGCGGGAGGCAGGCTGCCCAGCGGGCGGGAGTCGAACACCCAGCGTGCCGAGAGCGTCCGGGACCCGCCGTCGGCGGTGCGCAGGACCACGCGGGCGCCGTCGGCGGCGCCCTCGATGGTCTCGACCGTCCCGTCCAGGCGGGTGAACCCGGGGTGCCCGGCGAGCCGTTGGCCGACCAGACGCACGAAGTCGTCGGAGCGGATCATCTTGTACCGCATCGGGTCGATGGAGCCCTCCACGAGCCGCCCGTCCGGGCCGTGCAGGCGCACCGTCGACCACGAGGCGGTGACGGCGGCGTCGTACCGGCCGGGCCCCTCCTCCCAGAAGCACCAGGTGCGCGGGGGCGGCCGCAGCGGGCCGGGCGGGGGATCGATGAGGGCCACGCTCGGGGACCGGGCGCCGGTGAGGGCACCGAGCCGGTCGGCCAGCGACAGTCCCGCCGCCCCCGCGCCGATGACGGCCACGTCCACCCGTTCCACGCTTCTCCTCCCGTTCCTCCCGTATCGACTATCGACTATCGACACCTGCATCGATTTCTGCGTCGATTCCTGCATCTGTTCGCCTGCCCTGGGAACCCTCCTACCCGGGTGGCGATCTGTGATGTGCGCCACGCTGGTCCGGGCGGGGCAACCCGGGCCCCTTCTCCTCCGGGGAGGGCGGGCCCATTGCTCCGTTTGCCGCCCCGGAACGCATCGGACCACGTCGGGGGAGGGAATCAGGGAGGGAAATGGCCTTGCACCGTCGTCCCAGCCGAGCCGACCCCACAGGAGTAGCCATGCCCCCCGACGAGGCAGCGGGAGCAGCCCCGGCGGAACGTGCGGTGCCCTCGGCGTCGCCGGACCACGGTCCGCCGCCACGGGGTACCGACCACGGCCCGCTGCCGCGCACCGGCTGCGCGGACGCACCACCCGCGCCGAGCGTGGGCGAGACCGATGCCGACGTGCCGGGCGCCGTCCGGCTGCGCCTGGAAGCAGTGCTCGCCCGGCGGGTGGCGGGTGCCCGTGCGGTGGACGAGACGTTCGGACGTGACGTGGCGGAACGCGTCGCACGGTTCACGCTCGTCGGAGGGCAGCGGATCCGGCCGCAGTTCCTCTGGTGGGGAATGCGGGCCTGCGGGCCGCCGGGAAGCGAACAGGCCGACGACGCACTCCGGCTGGGCACGGCGCTGGAACTCATCCAGACCTGTGCACTGATCCACGACGACATCATGGACGCGGCACCCGTGCGGCGCGGCGAGGCCGCCGTGCACGCGGCCCTCGCCTCCCAGTACGTCGCAGGACCGGGCTACGTCGCAGGGCCGGGCTACGTCGCAGGGCCGGGCTACGTCGCAGGAGCGGGCCACGTCGCTGGACCGGGTGCGCCCGCCACTCGTTTCGGTGAATCGGCGGCGATCCTCGCCGGGGACCTCGCCCTCGCCTGGGCGGACGACGAGCTCACGGCCCTCGACCTGCCGCCGCACCGGGCCCGGAGCGTGCGCGACGTGTGGGCGCAGATGCGCATGGAGATGGTGGCCGGGCAGTACCTCGACATCCACGGCGAGCTCACCGGGGCCAGGTCCCCCGGGCGGGCCATCCGGGCCGCCGTCCTCAAGACGGCCCTCTACACGGTGGTGCGTCCCCTCCAGCTCGGCGCCCTGCTCGGCGGCGCGGACCCGGACCTCCAGCGGGCGCTGTGCACGGCGGGCCGCTGCGCCGGGCTCGCCTTCCAGCTCCGCGACGACCTCGACGACCTCTTCGAGGGCCCCCGCCCCCGGGGCAGGCCCGCCGGGGCGGACGTACGGTCCGGGAAACCCACCTACCTCGCCGCTGTCGCACAGGCCCGTGCGGAGGCGGACGGCGACCACCGCGCCCTGGCAGTCCTACGGCACTGCGTGGGGCGCGCCGACCTCGACGACGGCGGACTCGACGAGGTACGCGACGTCTTCACCCGCACCGGAGCCGCCGCGGCCGTCCGGGACAAGATCGGCCGCCTGCTCGCCCAGGCAGTGCGCCGTCTCGGCTCGGCCCAGGTCGACCCGGTCGCCCGCGCGCGTCTGCTCGGCCTGATGCACGCCGCGGCAGGCTCACCGGCAGGTTCCGCCCCGCACGCCCTGGACCGTCCGAGTGCTGCGCGGGCGGCCGGACCGCCCCCGGCCGTCGAAGGAGCATGCCCGTGAAGACCGTGCCCGGGCGCACCGACCACGTCGTCGTCGTGGGCGCGGGGCTGTCCGGCCTCGCCGCCGCACTGCACCTGCTGGGCGCCGGACGCCGCGTGACCGTCGTCGAACGCGACGCGACCCCGGGCGGCAGGGCCGGGCGCCTGACCCGGGGCGGCTACCACTTCGACACGGGACCGACCGTCCTGACCATGCCCGAGCTGGCGGACGAAGCCTTCGCCGCGGTCGGCGAAAGCCTCTACGACCGGGTCGAGCTGATCCCCCTGCATCCCGCCTACCGGGCCTCGTTCGCGGACGGCAGCAGTCTCGACGTCCACACCGGGGCGGAGGCCATGCAGCAGGCGGTCGAAGACTTCGCGGGCCCCGATGCGGCCGCCGGCTACCGGCGGCTGCGCAGCTGGCTGCACCGCCTCCACCGCGCGCAGATGAACCACTTCATCGACACCAACTTCGACTCGCCCCTCGCGCTCCTGACACCCGACCTGGCACGCCTCGCGGCGCTGGGCGGCTTCGGCCGCATGGACAAGCAGATCGGACGGTTCATCAAGGACGAGCGGCTGCGCCGGATCTTCACCTTCCAGGCGCTGTACGCCGGGGTGCCGCCCGCCCGGGCCCTCGCCGCCTACGCGGTCATCGCCTACATGGACACCGTCGCCGGTGTCCACTTCCCGCGCGGCGGCATGCACGCCCTGCCGCAGGCCATGGCCGACGCGGCCGAGCGGGCCGGGGCCGATCTGCGGTACGGGCGCACCGTCACCCGCCTGGAACGCAGCGGGGGCCGGGTGAGCGCCGTGCTCACCGCAGACGAGCGCATCGCCTGTGACGCCGTCGTCCTCACCCCCGACCTGCCCGTCGCCTACCGGCTCCTGGGACGGCCCCCGCGCCGCCCCGTGCCCCTGCGCCACGCGCCCTCCGCGGTGATCCTGCACGCAGGAACGGACCGCACCTGGCCGCAACTGGGCCACCACACCCTCTCCTTCGGCCGCGCCTGGCACGAGACCTTCGACCAACTCACCCGCCACGGCACGCTGATGAAGGATCCGTCCCTGCTCATCACCCGGCCCACCGCGACCGATCCGGCCCTCGCCCCGCCCGGCAAGCACCTGCACTACATCCTGGCCCCCTGCCCCAACACCGACATCGGCCCCGGCCCCGCACAGTGGGCCGACCTCGCTCCCCGGTACCGGGCGGAACTCCTCACCGAACTCGAACGCCGCGGCCTCGACGGGATCGGCTCGTCGATCGAGGAGAGCGACTTCGTCACCCCGGCCCACTGGCACGCCCAGGGGCACGCCGCGGGCACCCCCTTCTCCGCCGCCCACACCTTCGCCCAGACCGGGCCCTTCCGCCCCCGCAACCTCGTCCGCGGCACCGAGAACGCGGTCCTGGCGGGCTGCGGAACCACCCCCGGAGTCGGCGTGCCCACCGTGCTGCTGTCGGGAAAACTGGCCGCCGCCCGGATCACGGGACCAGCCGCCGCCCGGAGCACGGGGCCGGCCGCCCGGAGCAAGGGACCAACCACCGCCCGCACCTCGCCCCGTCCGCCCCACCGCACCGGAGGTGCGTCGTCTTGACCGTCCGTGAACTCGACGCCGCAGCCGTCACCGACCCGGCCCTGCGCGCGGCCTACACCCATTGCAGGCAGCTCAACGCACGGCACGGCAAGACCTACTTCCTCGCCTCCCGGCTGCTGTCCGCCGACCGCCGCTGCGCCGTGCACGCCCTGTACGGCTTCGCGCGCTGGGCGGACGACATCGTCGACTCCCTCGACGGAACGAGCGCGGACACCCGCGCCGCCGCACTCGAACGTCTCTCCCGGCAGCTGGAAACGGGACTGCGCGGCGGCCACAGCGACGAACCCGTCGTGCACGCACTCGCCGACACCGCGGCCCGCTACGCCATCGACCACCGGCACTTCACCGACTTCCTGGCCGCGATGCGCGCCGACCTGTCCGTGACGGACTACCCCACGTACGCGGACCTGCGCCGCTACATGCACGGCTCGGCGGCCGTCATCGGCCTGCAGATGCTTCCCGTACTCGGTGCCGTCGTCCCCCGGGCCGAGGCAGCACCGCACGCGGCGGCACTCGGCGTGGCGTTCCAGCTCACCAACTTCCTGCGCGACGTCGGCGAGGACCTCGACCGAGGACGCGTCTACCTGCCCGCCGACCTGCTGCGGTCCCACGGCATCGACCGGCACACGCTGCAATGGAGCAGGCACACCGGCCGCGGCGACGTCCGCATCACCCGGGCCCTGAAGGACTTCGAGGCCCTCACGCGCGACGTGTACCGGCAGGCGGCCCCGGGGATCGCGATGCTGTCCCCGGTGTCCCGCCCCTGCATCCGGACCGCCTTCGTGCTCTACGGCGGGATTCTCGACGCCGTCGCCCGCGACGGCTACGCGGTGCTCCACCGACGGGCGGTGGTACCCCGCCGACGTCGCACCACCGTGGCCGCCGACGGCCTGGTCCGGGTGGTGTACGCCCGGATCCGCCACGCCGCAGCACCGGGCGGCGACGTGCTTCCCGCACGCCCCCTCGCCGCGACCCGGTGCGCCCCCGTCCCTTCCCGCACACGGCCGGAGGCAGTGTGACACCCCGTCGGCCCCGCTTCCCGCTCACCTGGCGCAGGCACCCCGTGAGCTGGGAACGTCAGCACCCCACCTGGCGCGAAGCCCGCCCCGCCGTGATCGACGCCGCGCTCGGGCGGGCACAGCAGCGGCCCTGCGGCAACTGGTACGTGGTGGGCGCGAGCCGTGACGTACCGGCCCGGGCGCCCGTCGGACGTACCGTGGCCGGCCGCGAGATCGTCCTGTGGCGCGACGCCGACGGACGGGTGGCCGCGGCCCCGGGCGCCTGCCCCCACCTGGGCGCGCCGCTGAAGGACAGTTCGGTGCGCTGCGGGGTGCTGGTCTGCCACTGGCACGGCATGGCGCTCGGCGCGAAGGAGGTGCCGGGGCGGCGGCCGTTCCCCTCGTACGACGACGGAGTGCTCGTCTGGGTGCGGCTCGACGCGGCCGGCGGCGGCACGCCGCTCGACGAGCCGGTGATCCCGCGGCGCCCGGACCCGGGCCGCTCCGTCAGCGCGGTCTACACCGGCGTGGGCAGCTGCGAGCCCGAGGACATCGTGGCGAACCGGCTCGACCCCTGGCACGGGGCGTGGTTCCACCCCTACTCGTTCGTCGATCTGCGCGTCACCGGCAGTCCCCGGCACGCGAAGGACCCGGACGCCTTCGTCGTCGAGGTCTCCTTCCGGCTGACCGCCAGGATCGTCGTACCGGTACGCGCCGTGTTCACGGCACCGGGGCCGCGCACCGTCGTCATGCACATCGTGGACGGCGAAGGACAGGACTCGGTCGTCGAAACACACGCCACACCCCTGACCCCGCCCGGGCATCACGCGCCACGGACCGCAGTGGTGGAAGCCGTGGTCGCCACCTCCGACCGGTCGGGCTTCGCGGCCGCACAACGCGCCGCACCCGTACTGCGCCCGCTGATGCGCACGGCGGCACGCCGCCTGTGGCGCGACGACCTCGCGTACGCCGAACGGCGCTGGCAGCTGCGCTCCCCGCACACGCAGCCACCGCGATGACCGGGCCGTCCCCCGCATCGGCCGCCGCCACACCGCGCGGGACGCATGCCGGCCGCGGGGCCGGGGACCAGGACCGCACACATGGCGCACCGCACACATGGCGCGACGACGGGAGCATGATGCCGGAACCGATGAGCGACGGACACCACGGCGCCGGCCCTCACCACCTCCACGCCCCCGGCAGGTCCCGGGCCGCCCGCCGCGCCGCGGGAATCCCGGGTCTGCTGGGGCTCCTCGCCGTCTGCTTCGCCGTGGCGGGCCTGGGCGCCCTCGCCTCGGCCGACGCGGGCACGGTCTACCAGTCCCTGGACAGGCCCTCCTGGGCACCGCCGGGATGGCTCTTCGGTCCGGTGTGGACCGTCCTGTACGCCACGATCGCGGTCGCCGCGTGGCTGGTGCTGCGCCGCCCCAAGGGCTCTCCCCGTACGGCGATGGCGTGGTGGGCGGTCCAGCTCGCCCTCAACCTCGCCTGGACCCCGCTGTTCTTCGCGGCCGGCGAGTACGGGTTCGCCTTCCTCGACATCTGCCTGCTGCTGGCCGCCCTGGCGGTCACGGTGGTGGCCTTCGCCCGGCACCGCAGGAGCGCGGCCCTGCTGCTCGTCCCGTACGCGGCCTGGGTCACGTTCGCCGCCGCGCTGAACCTGTCGGTCTGGCTGGCCAACACCTGAGGCGGGGCGGGCTCGCGGAGGAAGCGCTGTACGCGGACACGCCGGTGCGCCGCCGGGCCGGCGGCGCACCGGCAGCTGATGGGTTCGGGGTCAGAAGTTGGTCCAGCGGTGGGAGGAGATGTTGTCGTTGAGCAACTCGCCCGCGCCCGAACCGCTGCCCCGGCCAGGATCGTGCGCAGCCTGCTCATGCGGTGAGTCCTTTCCGTATGTGGTGCGTCGGTGGCGCTTCGGTCCGTGCGTGGTGCGTCGGTGCGCTTCGGACTTCCACCCGGGCCCGTTCTCGCCCTAGTGCGGGAGGGAACGGGCGCGGGGCAACGCGGCGAGCTGGAGCCGCAGCCCGGTGATGACGTCGGACTGATGGAGCCGCCGCAGTTCGGTGTCGTGCGTGCGGTCGAGGCGCCCGGCCGTGGCGGCCAGGCCGGAGGAACGGGCGCAGGTGGCCTCGGTGACGGCCAGCGCCACCTCCCGGCTCCGGGGGAGCGGAGGCCGGGCGGCAGCCAGCGCCTGGCGTACGGCGCCGGGGGTCGTGTACGGGTGGCCAGCGGCCCGCATGCAGCGGGACCACGGGCGGGTGGCCCGGGCGTAGTCGTGGTCGGCGAGCACCCGTTCGGTGCGCATCTCGCGCAGCGATTCGAGGGTGGACCGGGCCCGGAACCACGCGCCCAGGTCCCTGTACAGGGTGCGCTCGGCGTGCGCGCGGCAGCCTTCGGCACTCCGGGTGAGCAGCATGCCGTCCGGGGTGCGGACGCTCAGGCCGCGGGGGCTCGCCCCATTGACCGCGGCAAGCGCGGCGGCCCGCCGCTCCGCGGTCAGGCTCTTGAAATAGCGCTGGTTCGGGTCTTCCCCGCGTATACGTTCCGCTCGGCGCTGGAGGTCGCTGCCATAACCGTGCAGACGTGCCCAGGCGATGTCGTCGATGACGTAGCGGAATTCCCGCTCCTCCGGCACCGGCCGGCGAGGTACCACCGAATAGGAGAAGCCGCGTGCACGGATGCAGTCGCGCAGGAGGTGTTGCTCGGCGGCGTGCAGGGTGTCCTTTTCCTTATCGGTGAGCTCTCGCACCTCTCCTACCGTCACCTCCGCATTCTTTTCCGCACTCTTCGGTGCGGAGCCGGCTAATTCCTTTCCGCCGGGACCGGCGATCAGGAACACGCCCGCAATCGCCGCAAGGACGGTACCGAGGGCAGGTGCCAGGACGAAACGGCGAGGGTGCAGGCCGCTTCTCGTTGTGCCAGCCCTTTCGGGAGGGCCGTTTCCGTGCCCGGTCAAAGTCCGCTCCTCACCTCGTGGTTGACCGGCCTTCCGGGCCGGAAAGCGAAAGTGATCCGAACTCTTCAGCCGCAGACCCAGAACTTAACGTCTGGAACCGGGGAGCGAAAGCGGTCCCGGCGGAATGGCGAGGATTCGACCCGGGGTGATTCGGCCTCCGGTGATTCGACCTCCGGCGTTTTGATTCTCACCGCGCACGCGCACGGGATTCCCGCCGGTCCTGTGAACTGCCGGGGTCCTCGGCGAACGCCCACTTCACGTCGTACGGGGCGAGTGCGTCGCCGATCCGGCGGTGCAGGCCGGGATCGGCCACATGGGGCAGGGAGATCCACGGGTGGCCGTCGGCCAGTTCGCAGGTGATCCGGCTCTCGGGGACGGCGTCGGCGAGGCCGTGGGCGGCCAGGGCCGTGACGATCGCGCGTCGCGTGGCATCGAGGCGCAGCGGGACCTTGGAGGGTTTGCCGATGTCCGTCAGCGGCAGGGCCGGCAGCACGACGACGTCCTTGGGAGCCGCGGCCCGCTCGGGCACGTGCCGCGCGGCGAAGGCGATCAGCTCGTCGGGCCCGGGCCCGGGTCCGGCCGTGCGGGGTCGAAGGGTGACGTAGGCGACGGGGACCTCGCCGGCATGCGGGTCGGGGCGTCCGACGGCGCTCGCTCCGGTGACGGCGGGGTGGGCGAGCAGGGCGTCCTCGATGACGGCGGGGTCGATGTTGTGGCCGCCACGGATGATCAGGTCCTTGGCGCGGCCCAGCAGGTGGATGAATCCGTCGGCGTCCACGCGGGCCAGGTCACCGGTGTTGAGCCAGCCGTCGCGCACGCTGCCGAGGGTGTCCAGGCGCGGTCCCGTGCCGTCGTGCCCAACGACGTAGCCGGGGAAGACGGTGGGACCGCTGAGGGCGAGGACGCCGGGTTCGCCCTGGGGGAGGTCGTGCCAGTGCCCTTCGCTGTCGATCCGTATCGTCTTCACCCGCTGGTACGGCATGCGCTGCCCGGCAGCCTCCGGGCGGCGGTGCTCGTGCAGGAAGCTCCGCGCGCTGCCGCAGGTGGCCTCGGTGAGCCCGTACCCCTGACAGAGGGGGACGCCCGTGTGCTGCTCGAACGCGGTACGGACCGCCGGCGGCAGCGGTGACGCGCCGACGATCGCGAAGCGCATCGAGGTGATGTCCGCGTCGAGCGGCACCCGGGCGAGGGCGGCGTAGACGGTGGGGACCGCGGACATGGCGGCGATCCGGAAATGCTCGACGATCTTCCAGATGACCGAGAACAGCGCCGGTTCGCGGTAGCCGAGGGGGCCCGTCCACACCCCGCGCTGCCCGCGCAGCAGCGGTGCCAGCAGGGTGACGACCAGGGCGTTGACGTGGAACAGCGGAAGCCCGGAGAAGAGCACGGAGCCGGAGTCCAGCACGCTGTTGGCCGCGATCATCCAGGCGTCGGTCACCTCGTTGGAGTGGGTGTGCGCGGCGAGTTTGGGGGCGCCGGTGGTGCCGCCGGTGTGGAAGTACGCGGCCAGGTCACCGGCTTGCGGGAGCTCCACGCCGGGCAGGAGGCCGGACGGCTCGGCGGCGGCCGCGACGTCCAGATGGGCGACGTGGACCCCCTCGATCCGGTCCAGCTCGGGCGCGGGGGCGGGGGCGCCGACGGGACGCAGCGCGAACAGTGCCGTACAGCCGAGCGCCGCCGCCACCGTGCGCGCCGTCCGCCAGGCGTCGGCGTCCAGTTCGGGTCCGGCCGCGACCAGGACCCTCGCCCCGCCCAGGCCCAGCAGCCGTTCGGCGTGTTCGGCGGAGAGCGCCGGGTTGACCGGTGCCGCGCAGCCCGCGAGCTGGGCGGCCAGCAGGGTGGCGGGCAGCAGGCCCGTGTTCGGTGTCAGCAGGCCCACGGCGGTGGTCCGGCGGACGCCGTGCCGGTGGAAGAGATTGGCGATGCGGTGCACCTGGTCGCGGAGCTGCCCGAACGTCACGGTCTGGCCGTGTTCCCACTGCTCGGCGCTGGGCAGTGCGGTGAGAGCAGGCCGGTCGGGCCACAGCGCGGCGGCGCGCACCAGGACGTCGTACGTGGAACCCGGGAGCCCGCGGTCCTCCAGCGGAACGGACTCGATCGCCGTCAGGGCGCCCGGCTGGTCGTACGTCGGCCAGAGCGGGTCGGGTGCGGGGGCGTTCACGGGAGCTGCCTTTCGAGGGGGCGGATGAGTGCGGGACCGCTGCGAGGGGTGGGCAGGAGTGGGCCGAGGCCGCGGCGCGGGTCGGGTTGGTCACGGCGAGGCCGCCGCCGTCAGGACAGGAGGTCGTCGAGCGGTGCGTACGACCAGGGGCGCAGGACCTCCAGGGCCTTGCCGATACGGAAGACGGCGGGGTCGTCGTAGGGGTGGCCGACGATCTGGAGGCCGGTGGGGATTCCCCAACTCGACATGCCGGAGGGGACATTGAGGACCGGGCAACGGTTGTTGATGTTGAAGGGCACCGTCATGGCGCTCCACAGGGTGTCGGCCACCTCCTCCCCGTGCACCACGACCCTGTCGCCCGCGAGGTCGTCGCCCGCGTGCCAGCCTGGCACGGCGGTGGTCGGGCAGATCAGTGCGTCGAACCCGGCCATGGCGGTGGCGAGGCCGCGCTGCAACCGGTGTTCGGCGCGCAGGGAATCGAGGTAGCTCACCCGTGTACGGGCGTAGGTCATGGTGTCGGCGAAGGCCGCCGCGTACGGGGTGAGCAGGTCCCGGTCGGTTTCGGCGGCCTCGATGACGAGGGCGCCGAGGATCGTCGAGAAATGTCCGGCGATCGCGGTCAGCAGGTCGCCGCGGGTCCAGGGGAGGGTGATCTCCTCCACGTGTGCGCCGGCGTCGGCGAGGGCCTGCGCGGCGGCGCGGGTACGGTCCTCGATCTCCGGATGGACGTCGTACTCGCCGAGCCGCACGCACAGGGCGATACGTGTTCCCCTCACGTCGTCGTACGACGACGGCAGGGTCAGCTTGGGGCGGATCGAGGCGTGGTCGCGTGGGTCGGGGCCGGCCAGGACGTTCTGGAACGCGATGACGTCGTCCACGGTACGGGCCATGGGGCCGTCGCCGCGGTAGTGGTCGGCGGTGAGCACGCCGAGGCCCGGGTTGCGCCCGTAGGGGGCTTTGAAGCCGACGGTGCCGGTGAACGCGGCCGGGATGCGGGTGGAGCCGCCGATGTCGGAGGCCGAGGCGAGCAGGGTCGTGCCGGCGGCGAGGGCGGCGCCCGCTCCGCCGGAGGAGCCGCCCGGGGAGAAGCCGAGGTTCCAGGGATTGCGGGTGATGCCCCACATCCGGGAGTGCGTGTACGTGGTGAGGGAGAACTCGGGGGTCGCCGTACGGGCGTGAATGATGCCGCCGGCACCGAGGACGCGGTCGATCACGGGAGCGTTCTCGGTGGCGACGCGGCCCTGGTGGGCGAGGGAACCCTCGGTCAGGGTGCGGCCGCGGACGGCGTGCTTCTCCTTGGCCGCGACCGGGATGCCCTCAAGGGGGCGCGGGGCGAGACCATTTCGGCCGAGGTACCGGTCCTCGGCGTGCCGGGCCTGTTCCAGGGCCTCGTCGTGGAACTGCTCGGTGAAGGCGTTGATGTGCGGTTCGGCCTTCTCCGCCCGCTCGACGACGGCGCGCATGAGCTCGACGGGTGACAGCTCGCGGCGGGCGAAGAGCTGGAGTGCCTCGGTCGCGCTGAGCTGGACCAGGGCATCGTCGGCGGGCAGGTGAGTGGGCATGGGCGTCCTTCCCGTGCGGAGGCCGAGGCGGCAGGTCGGCCGGCCGGCGCTGGGTGACAGCCTCGGGGACCGGTTCCGGGCGGCCGCCGGATTGCATGAATCCGCCAGGGCCGGGGTGCGGGTGCCGGAAAGCGCCAGGCGCCCGGGAGGGAAGGCTTCGGCCGGGGGAGGAGGGCTCGGATGCCGGGTGAGGGCGGCTCAGGCCACCGGGTGCCAGGGGTCGACCGGGACGCAGCCGGTGCCGCGGCCGTGCTCGTCGAGCAGGCGGCCCATGCGCTTGATCCAGCGCAGGTTCACGGCCCGGTTGAGCACGCGCACGGAGGTGATCCGCTCGGCGGCCCGGACCTCGTAGCGCGCGAGGTCGTCCAGGGCGTGCAGCCACACCACGCTCAGCAGGTTCGCCTCGGCGGACACGGAAGCGGCCATACGAGTGCTCCGCAGACGACTCAACTCGTCGCACGCGGACATGAGTTGGCCGGGCGGCACGGACATCCACAGCGTCGCCGAGCTGCGCCAGCCCGCGTGCAGATTGGCCGCGTCGCAGCGCAGTACCGCCCGGCCGCCGTGGAGCAGGGAGTGCAGCAGGCGTCGCACCGTCGACTCGGGGCGTCCCAGCTCGGCGGCGATCGAGGTGACGGAGCGCCGGCCGTCCTCGGCGAGGGCGAGCAACAGGACGCGGTCCTCGGGCGTGAGCGTGGCCGACGTGGCCGTGGGTGTGCCGCCGTCCTCGGTCTCCGCCAGGTCGCGCCGCTGGCCCCGGGAGAGGGAGTCCATCCGCCACTCGCTTCCGTCCCGGTGCACGTGCTGCACCAGGTGGGTGCGCGTGGCGGTCACCGACTCGATACGGCCGAGGGCGAGCACGTACCCGCTCATCAACGACATGGTCGCCGTGGCCACCGTCAGGAGCAGGTCGCACGATCCCGCCACCAGTTCCACGCTCATCGCCTGCGGATGTCGGGCGAGCTGGAGGGCCAGTGCCTCCCGGGCCTGCGGCACGCACGACACCTCGATCAACGCGAGGGCGCCGTAGGTGACTTGGGAGGGCGCCGCGTAACAGGTGACCCAGGCCTCACCGGACTCCCGCAGCCGGGACCAGCGCCGGGAGAGCGTCGCCGCGTCCACGCCGAGCGGGCGGGCCAGTTGCGCCCAGGGCGCGCGGGGAGCCATCTGTAGGGCGTGGACGAGTGCGAGGTCGAGTTCATCGAGTGTTCCCCGGGACGGGGTTTCGCCGACCTTCCGGCCGAGGAGTCCTGCGGATTCATGCATGCGATCACCTTCCCGATGCGGATTCTTGCAATTGCGGGGCCGGTGGGGAAGTGGCCTGTTCTGTATGCCGCAACGCACTGCGGCACCGTCGCACCGCGGCGCTCCCTGCCCTCGCCCCCACCCCGGCCTCAGCCCTCAGCCCTGGAGAGTCCTCCATGCCCCGTTCGCGGTTCCTCTCCGGCGCCATCACGGTCGCCGCAACGTCCCTGCTGGCCTCCGCCTGCACCACAGGCCCGTCCGGCGGTCCCTCGTCGAGCGGCGGCAGCAGCGGGGGCACCGTCAAGATCGGTGTCACCTCCGACGCCACCTCGTTCGACCCGGCGAAGGGCGCGGGCGCGACGGACTACCTCCTCACGTCGCTGCTGTACCAGCCACTGGTCGGCCAGGACGACGGCGGTACGTTCGTCGCCGGTCTCGCCGGCTCCTGGACGTCCACGCCGACGAAGACCTCGCTGACCCTGCGCAAGGGGCTGACCTGTTCCGACGGGTCGGCGCTCACCGCCTCGCAGGTCGTCGCCTCGCTGAAGCGCTACCGGACGGCCTCGGCCGGCGCCCTGCTCACCTTCGGCGCAGCGAACGCGGGGGAGAAGACCACGATCACCGGCGACGACGCGGCCGGCACCGTCAGCATCACCACCGCCGCTCCGTGGGGCGAGGTGCTCGCCGGCCTGTCCGGCACCGGCGCCGGAATCGTCTGCGGGGCGGGCCTCGACGCGGGCGCCGCCGCGCTCGCCAGGGGCGCCGTCAAGGGCGCGGCCACCGGTCCGTACGAGATGGTGACGGCACGGCGCGGGGCCTCGTACGAACTGCGGCTGCGCAAGGGCTTCGCGGCGTACCCGGGGTTCGCCTCGCTGCCGGCGGGCAAGCCGGCCGACCGCCTGCGGGTCCAGATCTCCCGGAACGAGTCGACCCTCGCCAACCAGCTGCAGACCGGCGCCCTCGACCTGGCTCCCCTCACGGGCACGGACGCGACGCGGTTCACGGGCCAGGACGGGTTCACGGTCCGCTCCGCGCCTTTCATCCGCAACTACCTCGCGTTCAACCAGCGTTCCGGGCACCCGGGCGCGGACCCGAAGGTCCGCAGGGCGATCGCCCAGGCGGTCAGCAGGGCCGCGTTCAACAACGTCTTCGGCGGAGCGGGACAGACCCTGACCTCGTACGTGGACGACAGGGCGGCCTGCGTCTCCACCGACGCTTCCCTGCTGGCGAAAACGGACCCGGCAGCCGCGAAGCAGGTCCTCAAGGGCGTCCCGATCAAGCTGGAGGGCTCCAACGCGGTGGCCGGCGGGGCGGGCAACTCCTATGTCGCCGAAGCCCTGCGCGCCGCCGGCGCCGAGGTGAAACTCACCAACGCCGACAACGCCACCTGGGCCACCGACGTCACCGCCAACCAGGGCGACTGGGACGCCACCGTCTTCCCGCTGATCAGCGGCGCCCTCGCGCGCGGCGGCGCCGCCTTCCTGGGCCCCGCACCGGACAAGGGCGGCCTCAACTACGGCGCGGTGCAGAACGCGGCGTACGCGAAGAACTACGTGGCTGCCACCTCCACCACGGACCGCAACGCCAAGTGCGCCGCCTGGCAGAAGGCCCAGGAAGCGCTCCTCACGGCCCACGACGTGATCCCACTGGCCACGGTCAACGTGCACTACGTCGCCCGCGAGGGTGTCTCCTTCGCGACGCCGAGCGGCTCCCTGGCCCTCTCCACGCTCCGGATCACCCCCTGATGGCGGCGGCGACCACCACCGCTGCCGCGACGGCCGGGCGCGCGGCACGGCTCGGCCCCTGGGGCACCTTCCTCGTCCGGCGTCTCGCCGGGCTCACCGCCGTGGCGGTCACACTCGTCGCCGGCACCTTCCTGATGGTGCAGCTCATCCCCGGCGACCCGGCGCGCGTGGTCGCCGGCGCCGAGGCGACGCCCGCGGACGTGGCGCAGGCCCGCCACGACCTGGGCCTGGACCGGCCGCTGCTCACCCAGTTCGGCACCTACACGGCCGGTCTGCTCCGCGGCGACATGGGCATCTCCTTCCAGACGAAGGAGCCCGTCGCCCAGATCATCGGCGGCCGCCTGCCGTTCACCGCCGAGATAGCACTCGTCGCGGTCCTCATGGTGCTGGCGCTCGCCGTGCCGATCGGACTCGCCGCCGCGGCACGCGGCAGCCGCCGTACCGACGGCGCGTTCACCTTTGTCACCGGCACTGCCGGCGCCACCCCCGAGTACATCATCGGCACCCTCCTCGTCCTCGGCTTCGCCATCGGGCTGGGCTGGTTCCCGGCAGCCGGCGCCGAGACCCCCGCCTCGATGGTGCTCCCGGTCGCGGCCCTGGTGCTGCCCGCCACCTGCGTCATGGCCCGCATCGTGCGCAGCGAGGCCGCACACGTCCTCGCCCAGGACTACATGCGCACCGCGCGGGGCCGACGGCTGCCTCCCCTGCGCCTGTACGCCCGGCACGCCCTGCCCAATCTGCTGACCGCCACGCTCACCCTCGGCGGGCTGATCCTCGCCGGGCTGCTCGGCGGCACGGTCGTCGTCGAGTCCGTCTTTGCCTGGCCCGGCATCGGCCAGCGCGTCGTCGAGGCGCTCCTGGTCCGCGACTACCCGGTCATCCAGGGCTGCGTGCTGGTCCTGGGGCTGCTCGCCGCCCTGCTGAACCTGCTCGTCGACGTCGTACTCGCACTGCTCGACCCGCGCGTACTGGCCGGAAAGGGAGGTCACTGATGCGACGCATCCGATGGAACGCACCCCTCGTCACCGCCCTCACCGGTCTCGGCCTGGTCGTCCTCCTGGGCCTCGTCGCGCCCCTCGTACTGGAGGAGGTGGCAAGCGGACTCAGCGGCGCCGCCCGCGCGCACGCGAGTGCCGCACACTGGCTCGGCACCGACGCCCTGGGCCGCGACGTGCTGGCCAGGACCCTGGTCGCCACCCGCCTCACCCTGGAGATGACCGTCGCCGCGACCGCGATCGCCGCGGTCGCCGGCATCCTGCTCGGCACCGGCATCTGGGTGTCGGGCCGCCGTGTCCGCGAGCTGGGCCTGCGCCTGATCGACGTGATGATCTCCTACCCGGCGCTCATCCTGGCCCTGGTGATCGCCACCGTCCTGGGAACCGGGCCCACCGCCTCCGTCCTCGCGATCGGCCTGGGCGGCGCCCCCGCCTTCGCCCGGCTCACCGCGAACATGGCGGCCTCCGTGGCACAGCGCGACTTCGTTGCGCAGGCGCGCCTGATGGGCGTACCGCCCTCCCGCGTACTCCTGCGCCACCTCCTGCCGAACATCTCGGGACCGCTCCTGGTGCTGTTGTCGGTGGCCTTCGCGAACGTGCTCGTCGCGCTGTCCGGCCTGTCCTTCCTGGGCGTCGGAGTACAGGCGCCGGACTACGACTGGGGCGCCCTGCTCAACTCCGGCCTGGAGTCGCTCTACACCAACCCCGCCGAGGCGATCGGCCCGGCGGTGGCCATCACCGTCACCGGAGTCCTGGCGGGCTTCGTCGGCGACGGCCTCGCGGCGGCGCTCGATCCCCGGGGAGGCGGGACCAAGGCGTCCGCGACACGACCCGCCGCCGTGCCCATGCCCTCGCACCGGGCACCCGGCGACGCCCTGGTCACGGTGGACGGACTGGCCGTCGTCCTGCCGGACGGCACCCGTCTCGTCGACGACGTCTCCTTCCACGTCATGCCCGGAGAAATCGTCGGCCTGGTCGGGGAGTCAGGCTCAGGCAAGTCGCTCACGGCGATGAGCGTGGCCAGGCTGCTGCCCGGGGGGATGACCGCCCACGCGGCCCGACTGACCCTGGACCACCTCGACCTGGCCGCCCGCGAAGCCGACCGCGGGCGGCTCGCCACCGAGATCGGCATCGTCTTCCAGGACCCGTCGTCCTCCTTCAACCCCGCGCTGCGCATGGGCGGTCAGCTCACCGAAACCCTGCGCGTGCACCAAGGGGTGCGGGGGCCCGAGGCGCACCGGCGGGCCGTCGAGACCCTGGAACAGGTACGCATCAAGGATCCGGCCCGGGTCATGAAGCAGTACCCGCACGAGCTGTCCGGCGGCATGCGGCAACGCGCGATGATCGCCGCCGCCCTGCTGCCCGGCCCGCGGCTGATCGTCGCCGACGAACCGACCACCGCCCTCGACGTGACCGTCCAGGCCGAGGTTCTCGACGTCCTGCGGGAGATCAACCGGCTGCGCGGGACGAGCGTGCTGTTCATCTCCCACGACATCGGTGTCGTCGGCACGCTGTGCCACCGGATCATGGTGATGTACGCGGGACGGGTCGTCGAGGAGCTCTCCGCAGCCGACCTGCGGGCGGGCCGGGCCCGCCACCCCTACACCCGGGCCCTGCTGGCGGCGAGCCCGCGGCTGGGGGACAGCGACGTCGGGGAACGGGCACCGCTCGCCACGATCCCCGGCCGCCCGCCGGGGCCCGCCGCCCGGCCGGCCGGCTGTGCCTTCGCCGCCAGGTGCCCCGTGGCGCTCGACGCCCTCTGCACGACCGAACGACCGCGTCTGATCGACGACGTGGCCTGCCACGTCGTACGCCAGGAGGTACCGGCCCCGTGACCACGCCCCCGCACCAGCCGGCGCCCGCGACCACGCCCCAGCCCGCGCCCGCGAGCCCGCCCCCGTACAAGCTGGCCGTCGAGGAGCTCACCGTCGTCTTCGGTCACGGCAGACGCGCGAGAACCGTGCTGCACGGTGTGTCCACCGGGGTCCGCCTCGGGCAGACCCTCGGCCTGGTCGGCGAGTCGGGATCCGGGAAGTCGACCATCGCCAAGGCGGCCGTCGGCATCCACCCGGTCCGCGCGGGCCGGGTCCTCCTCGACGGTGAGGATCTCACCGCCCTCCCGCGCCGGGAACTCGTCGCGGTGCGCCGCCGGGTGCAGCTCGTCTCCCAGGACCCGTACGCCTCACTCAACCCGCGCATGACGGTGGGGGAGGCCATCGCCGAGGCCGTCGACCCCGCGCGGGCCGACGCCCGGAAGCACGCGGCGACGGTCGAACGGTGGCTTGAGACCGTCGCCCTGGACGGCTCGGCCGCGGGCAGGTACCCGCACGAGTTCTCCGGCGGCCAACGGCAGCGCATCGCGGTGGCCCGCGCGTTGGCGGTGGAGCCCGAAGTGCTGATCGCCGACGAGATCACCTCGGCGCTGGACGCCTCCGTGCAGGCCGAGGTGCTCAATCTCCTTGCGGAGCTCAGGCGTTCGCTGTCCCTGACGATGCTCTTCATCTCGCACGATCTGGCCGTCGTACGCCATGTCAGCGACGAGGTCGCCGTCCTGTGCCAGGGCGAGCTGGTGGAGCAGGGCCCGGTGCGGGACGTCTACCGGGATCCCCAACACCTCTACACGCGCCGCCTCCTGGCGAGCGTGCCGACATTCGAACCGAAGGAGGAAGCGGCATGAAGGACCCGACCGCCGTCGCCCGCCGCACACAGGAGATCACTGCCGACCTGAAGCCCGCCGCCCTGGCGGACTTCTACCAGGACCTCCACCGCCACCCGGAGCTCGCCTTCCGGGAGCACCGCACCGCGGCCAAGCTCGCCGCGCGGTTGCGCGAGGCCGGATACACCGTGACCGAGGGTGTCGGCGGCACCGGAGTGGTCGGAGTGCTCACCCACGGCGAAGGACCGACCGTGTGGCTGCGCGGGGACATGGACGCACTGCCGGTACGGGAGGCCACCGGACTCCCGTACGCCTCCACCGACGACGGGGTGATGCACGCCTGCGGCCACGACCTGCACGTCACGTGGCTGGCCGGAGCGGCGGACGCGCTGGCCGCCGCCCGCGGCACCTGGTCGGGCACGCTCGTCGTCGTCGGACAGCCCGCCGAGGAGTCCGGCGGCGGGGCGGCGGCCATGGTCGCCGACGGCCTGCACACCCGCTTCCCCCAACCCGAGGTGGTGCTCGGCCAGCACGTCACTCCCGGCCCCGCCGGGTTCTACCCGCACACCCCGGGCCTCACCATGTCGGCCTCCGACGACATCGACGTCGTCGTGCACGGCGTCGGCGGGCACGGCTCCCGGCCCGAGTCGACGACGGACCCGGTGGTGACGGCCGCGTACATCGTCACGCGACTGCAGACCGTGGTCTCCCGCGAGGTCGCGGCGGCACACTCGGTGGTCCTGACGGTGGGTCAATTCCATGCCGGTACGAAGCACAACATCATCCCCGCCGAGGCCCGGCTCTCGCTGAACCTGCGCACGCAGGACGCGCACGTGCGCGACCGCGTCCTCGCGGCCGTCCGCCGCATCGTCGCGGGCGAATGCAGGACCGCCGGCTGCCCGGCTCCGCCGGACGTCACCGTCCGGCCCGGCTATCCGAACACCGTCAACGACACCGCCCTCGACGGCGAGATCGCGGCCGTGCACCGCGAACTGTTCGGTGCCTCCACGGTGTTCGACTTCGGTCCGGCGATGGGCAGCGAGGACTTCTCGCTGCTCGCGCCCGAGGGCGTGCCCTACGACTACTGGTATGTGACGTCGACACCGGCGGAGGTGTGGGAGGCGGCACCAGGAGCGGACCTGGCCGAGAAGTTCGCCCAGGTGCCGGGAAACCACAGCCCCGCGTTCGCCCCCGACCCCTCGGTGCTCCTCCCGGGCGTCCGGACCCTGGTGTCGGCGGCGCTGAGCCGGCTGGCCTGACAGGCCCGGCCGGCCCGCGCGCTCCGGTGGCCCGTATCAGTGGGTTCCCGTGTCAGTGCGTTACGGCGGCCCCCAGTGCGCGCAGCAGGAAGGGCCGCAACTCGGCGATCATGGCTTCGCCCTCCGGCGGCCGGTCCGCGTCCGGCTGCGCGGGGCGCGGAGTGAGGAAGACCCGGCTCACCATGGCGCCGACCACGAGGTCGGCCAGGATGTGCAGGTCGGGTACGGGAGCGATCTCGCCCCGGGCGACGGCCCGCCGCACCAGGGCGTCGGCACGTTCCCTGACGGGCTGGACGACGGCGTCGTCCAGGACCCGGGCGAGAGCGGGATTGTGCGCGGATTCGCCGATCAGGACGTGCAGGAGCCGTCCGCCGGGCCCGTCGAGCGTGCGGGCCTTGTCGGTGAGGAGCGCCGTGAGGTCCCCGTACAGGGTGCCGGTGTCCTCGCCGGGGCCGAGGTCGTGGGCCCAGCTGACGGCCGTACCCACGACGAGGTCGTCCTTCGACTTCCACCGGCGGTAGAGGGTCGCGGTGGAAACCCCGGCGCGCTTGGCCACGGCGGACGTGGTCAGGCCGCCGTACCCCTTGTCGTGCAGGACCTCCAGGGTCGCTTCGAGCAGGGCGCGGTCCAGGCCCGCGTCCCGGGGCCTGCCGCGGGCGGGCGGGTCGTTCTCGGAGTGGCCGGGGCGCACAGAGGGTTTCGTCACACCTTGACGATATACGAAACGAAACACTTTCGTTTTGTATATGCTCGGGACACATGACCCCCCACAGCGAAACCTCTGCCCGCTCCGAAGCCACCTCTCACAGCGGAGCCGCCACGGCCGCCGCATCCACCACGGCCGCCGCCTCCACCGCGCCCGTCTCCGGCACCCGGGATGCCACCCCCCTGGACGCGCCCCGCCTCGTCGCAGGGCTGCGTGCCGCCTTCCGCACCGGCCGCACCAAGCCGGTCGCCTGGCGCCGCGCCCAGCTCGAAGCGCTGCGCACGCTCCTCACCGACCACAACGACACCCTCCTGCGCGCGCTGCACGCGGACCTCGGCAAGGGCCCCGAGGAGGCGTACCGCACCGAGGTCGGCTTCACCGTGAACGAGATCGACCACACCCTCGCCCACCTCGACACCTGGCTCGCCCCGCGCCCCGCGGCGCTGCCCGAGCGGCTGCTGCCCGCCGAGGGCAGCGTCGTACGCGAACCGCTCGGTGTCGTCCTGGTCATCGCACCCTGGAACTACCCGCTCCAGCTGGCCCTGGCACCGGTGGTCGGCGCACTGGCGGCGGGCAACAGCGTGGTCGTCAAGCCCAGCGAGCTGGCTCCCGCGACCTCGGCCGAGATAGCCCGCCTGCTGCCCCAGTACCTCGACCCCGAAGCGGTCGCCGTGGTGGAGGGTGCGGTCCCCGAGACCACCGCGCTCCTGGAGCAGCGCTTCGACCACATCTTCTACACCGGCAACGGCACGGTGGGCCGCATCGTCATGGCCGCCGCCGCCAAGCACCTGACCCCCGTCACGCTGGAGCTCGGCGGCAAGAGCCCCGCGCTCGTCGACACCGACACCGACCTGGCCGCCGCCGCCCGGCGGATCGTGTCGGGGAAGTTCCTCAACGCGGGCCAGACCTGCGTCGCCCCCGACTACGTCCTGGCCGTCGGTGACACCGCCCACGCCCTGGAGTCCCACCTCGCCGCCGCAGTCACCGAGCTGTACGGGAGCGACCCGGCTGCCCGCGCCGAGTACGGACGCATCGTCAACGACCGGCACTTCGACCGGCTCGCCGGCCTCCTGTCCAGCGGCCGCACCGTGATCGGCGGCACCCACGACCGTGCCACCCGGTATATCGCCCCCACCGTGCTCACGGACGTCTCCGCCGATTCGCCGGTGATGCAGGAGGAGATCTTCGGCCCGGTGCTGCCCGTCGTGCGGGTCCCCGACCTGGACGCGGCGCTCGCGTTCATCAACGACCGGGACAAGCCGCTCGCGCTGTACGCGTTCACCGCGTCGGACACCACGAAGCAGCGGCTGCTGACCGAAACGTCCTCGGGTGCGCTCGCCTTCGGCATCCCGGTGGCCCACCTGACCGCTCCGGAACTGCCCTTCGGCGGCGTGGGAGAGAGCGGTATGGGCCGCTACCACGGCGAGTACTCGATCGACACCTTCAGCCACAGCAAGGCGGTGCTGGACAAGCCGCTGCCCCCGTCGGCCGGCTGACAGGGCCGAAGGAGGCGGTGGCGCAGGGGTTCTCCCTGCGGAGGGCGGGTGCCGGGCGGTCGCAGCGACGCCCGCCCGGCACC
>NZ_JBHXRV010000007.1:0-196410 GCF_042716745.1 Streptomyces sp. NPDC058663 | reverse complement strand
GGCCGTCGTCGTGTCCCAGCCGTCCTGCGCCTCGGAGCCATGGCTTCCTCAGCGGCGCCGTCTCCCGCCGGAAAACCGGGGCCCCCTCAGCGGCGCGCCGTCACCGTCGTCTCCACCGCGAACAACTGTTCCTCGACGTGGTCGAGTGCGAGCCGCAGCGCACCTGTCGCCACGGAGGCCTCCCCGAGCAGCGACAGCGCCACCCTGGGCGGCCGCAGACAGTACCGCTCCAGCTCGCCGCGCAGCGGATCCAGTACGCCGTCGATACCGGCCGCCCAGCCGCCGATCACCACCAGCTCCGGATCGAGCGCCAGCGCCAGCGCCGCCACATCGTGCACCAGCCGCTGAATGAACCGGTCCACCGCCGCCTGCGCCTGTACGTCGCCCCGCTTGGCCTCGGCGAACACCACGGCCACCGCCTGCTCGTCCAACGGGTGCAGTGGTTCGCCCGTGGTCGACAGCAGCTTCTCCGGCCGGGCCTCGCGCCCCAGCAGATGCAGGGCGCCGATCTCGCCCGCCGCACCGCCGAAGCCCCGGTGCAAGCGCCCGCCGATCAGGGCGCCTGCGCCGGGGCTCAGACCGGCGAGCACGAACACGAGGTCGTCGGTGTCCTGCCCGACGCCCTTCCAGTGCTCGGCCACCGCCGCGGCGTTGGCGTCGTTCTCCACCAGTACAGGGCAGCGGAACGACCGGCGCAGCCGCTCTCCGAGCGGCAGCCCCGTCCAGCCGGGCAGCGCCGTCCCCAGCCGTACCGTGCCGTCGGCCTCGACGATGCCGGGGCTGCCGACCCCCACGGCCCGCAGCGAACTGCGGGCGACACCGGTCCTGCGCAATACGTCGGCGACGACCTGACGCACCCGCTCCAGCCGGTCGTCCGCGTCCGCGCTCTCGGACACCTCGCGCGACCCGGCCCCGGCGATGCGCCCGTCAAGGCCCGACAGCAGCGCGGAAATCCGGTGCGGTCCGATCTCGATGCCCAGCAGATGCCCTGCCTCGGCACGGAAGCGGAACCTTCTGGCCGGGCGGCCCTGACGCTTCGCGCCGCCTTCCTCGGCCGCGCTCCCGACGACCAGACCGGCCTCCATGAGGCCCTCGACCACGCCCTCGACGGTGGGCCGGGACAGCCCGGTGATCCGGGTCAGATCGGTCAGCGTGGGAGAGTCCGTCGCGCCCGCACCGCGCAGGGCGTGCAGTACCACCGCGGAGTTGATCCGCCGCAACAGAGAGGGGTCCCCGCCGGTCAGCCGCCCCAACGTGTCCTCCCCGCTCGCATACCTGTTCTGCTGGATCGTACTAGTCGACGACCCGCCAGGGCGAGCCGGGCGGTACAAAGCGGAACCGGATCGTTGCAGGGCGCTACCGGCCGGCGGCGTCCTCGGCCCCGGCTGCCGCGCGCAGCCGCCCGTACTCCTCGGCCATCGCCTCCAGCGACCAGTGCGCGTTGAGCCCGCTGGGGTTGGGCAGCGCCCAGATCCGGGTGTCGCCGATCGTCCGCTCCTGCGGGCCGATCTGTGCCTTCTTCTCCTCGAACGCCGTGCGGTAGGCGGTCACGCCGACCACCGCCAGCCACCGCGGGTGCAGCCGTGCCACCTTCGCCGTCAGCACCCGCCCGCCCTCCCGGTACTCCTCGACGCTCAGCTCGTCGGCACGGGCACTGGCGCGGGCCACCACATTGGTGATGCCCAGACCGTACGCGAGCAGCTCGTCCTGCTCCTCGGGCCGCAACCGCCGCGGGGTGAATCCCGAGCGGTGCAGCACCGGCCAGAACCGGTTGCCGGGGCGGGCGAAGTGGTGGCCGGTGGCGGCGGACATCAGACCGGGGTTGATGCCGCAGAACAGCACACGCAGACCGCCCGCGGCCACGTCGGGAACGAGGCGGTCGCGGGCGGCCAGGAGTTCTTCGGGAGTCATCCCGAAACCGTACAACCGGCGTGCGGAAGGGCGGTCAGAGGATCGAGCCCGGAGCGTAGCCCGCGGCCTCGGGGTGCTGCTTTACGATCTCCTCGATACGGGCGAGGACCGCGGTCACCTGCTGGCCCGCCGCACCGGTGAACGACAGCTTGTCCGCCATCAGTTCGTCGAGCTGTGCGCGGTCCAGCGGCATCCGGTCGTCCGCCGCCAGCTTGTCGAGCAGCTCGTTGCGCTCGGCGCCCTGCTCGCGCATGGCCAGCGCGGAGGCGACCGCGTGCTCCTTGATCACCTCGTGGGCGGCCTCCCGGCCGACGCCCGCCCGCACCGCGGCCATCAGGACCTTGGTCGTCGCCAGGAACGGCAGGTAGCGGTCCAGTTCGCGGGCCACCACCGCCGGGAACGCGCCGAACTCGTCGAGCACGGTCAGGAAGGTCTCCAGCAGGCCGTCGAACGCGAAGAACGCGTCCGGCAGGGCCACCCGGCGCACCACGGAGCAGGACACGTCGCCCTCGTTCCACTGGTCGCCCGCCAGCTCGCCCGTCATCGAGGCGTATCCGCGCAGGATGACCATCAGGCCGTTCACGCGCTCGCAGGAACGGGTGTTCATCTTGTGCGGCATCGCCGAGGAGCCGACCTGACCGGGCTTGAAGCCCTCGGTGACCAGCTCGTGGCCGGCCATCAGGCGGATCGTCTTCGCGACGGAGGACGGGGCGCCGGCCAGTTGCACCAGCGCCGTCACCACCTCGTAGTCCAGCGAGCGCGGGTAGACCTGGCCGACCGAGGTGAAGGCGTGCGCGAAGCCGAGGTGACCGGCGATGCGCTGCTCCAGCTCCGCGAGCTTTCCGGCGTCGCCGCCCAGCAGGTCGAGCATGTCCTGCGCGGTGCCGACCGGGCCCTTGATGCCGCGCAGCGGGTAGCGGCCCAGCAGCTCCTCCAGGCGGCCGTACGCGACGAGCAGCTCGTCGGCGGCGGTCGCGAAGCGCTTGCCGAGGGTGGTGGCCTGGGCGGCCACGTTGTGCGAGCGGCCCGCCATGACCAGCTCGGCGTACTCACCCGACAGCTTGCCCAGCCGTGCCAGGACCGCCACCGTGCGGTCGCGCATCAGCTCCAGGGACAGGCGGATCTGGAGCTGCTCGACGTTCTCGGTGAGGTCGCGGGACGTCATGCCCTTGTGGACCTGCTCGTGGCCCGCGAGGGCGTTGAACTCCTCGATGCGCGCCTTCACGTCGTGGCGCGTGACCTTCTCACGTTCGGCGATCGACGCCAGGTCGACCTGGTCGAGCACACGCTCGTAGTCGGCGAGAGCGGCCTCGGGCACCTCGATGCCGAGGTCCTTCTGCGCACGCAGTACGGCCAGCCACAGCCGGCGCTCCAGCTTGACCTTCTGCTCGGGGGACCACAGGACGGCGAGCTCCGCGGAGGCGTAGCGGCCGGCCAGGACATTGGGGATGCGGGGCTTGGCAGTCACGTAAACAGATTCTACTGGCGGTTTGTGCAGGCCAGAGCCGCGCCCCGGTTCGTAGGTTGCTACGAGGGGCCTGCCGGGAGGCCGCCGTCGTGCGGGACCTCGTACGGCAGCAGCTCGGGGCGCTTCGGGGGGCGTCCGTCGCCGGAGGAGCGGCCGGTCACCCGGCGCCCGATCCACGGCACCAGGTGCTCGCGGGCGAACCGCAGGTCACTGGTGCGGCGTGCGGTCCAGCCCAGCGGGGCCGAGGCGGGCAGCGGGGCGAGCCAGTCGTCCACGGCGTCCATGCCCAGCGACTGCCAGACGGCCTCCGCCACCCGCCGGTGGCCCTCGGCGGTCAGATGCAGCCGGTCGGCGTGCCACATCCGCTGATCACTCAGGGCCGCCGCCCCGTACAGGTCGACGACCACCGCGTCGTGCCGTGCCGCCAGCTCCTCGATGACCTCGAACAGCTCCTCCACCCGGGGCCGGAACCGTTCGAAGACAGGACCCTGCCTGCCGGGGCTGCGCATCAGTACCAACTGCTTGCAGGAGGGCGCCAGCCGTTCGACCGCCTCGGTCAGCTTCGCGCGCACCCGGCCCATGTCGACCTTGGGGCGCAGGGTGTCGTTGAGCCCGCCGACCAGGGTCACCAGATCGGCTCCCATCGCGGCGGCGGGCCCCACCTGCTCGTCGACGATCTGACCGATGAGCTTGCCGCGCACGGCGAGGTTCGCGTAACGGAATCCGGGCGTACGGGCCGCGAGGCGGGCGGCGAGCAGATCGGCCCAGCCGCGGTAGGCGCCGTCCGGGAGCGCGTCCGACATTCCCTCGGTGAAGGAGTCGCCGACCGCGACAAGGCTGGTGTAGGTGGCATTCATCTCCATGGCAGGGAGATCGTACCCGGCGGCACCCTCCGGAACGAGGGCGGCCGGCGCCCGCCCCGGGAAGGGGGAGGGCGCCGGCCGGGGTGTCACTCGGGCCGGAGCGTCACTCCGGTCAGGCCTGCTGCGGCGGACCCACCAGCTCCCGCAGCACGTCCTCCATGGTGACCAGGCCCGCGGGCCTGCCGTCGGCGTCGGCGACCGCCGCCAGGTGCGTACGGCTGCGGCGCATCGCCGTCAGTACGTCGTCCAGTGGAGTCTCCGCCCGCACCCGCGCGATCGGCCGCATCGCGGAGACCGGGAACGGCAGGTCCCGCGGCATCGCGTCCAGCGCGTCCTTCACGTGCAGGTAGCCCAGGATGCGGCGGGTCGAGTCGAGCACCGGGAAGCGGGAGAAACCGGACTCCGCCGCCAGCTGCTCCAGCTCCTCCGGAGTGGTCCCGACCTGCGCGTACACGACGCGCTCGACCGGCATCACCACGTCGCGCACCGGGCGCCTGCCCAGCTCCAGGGCGTCCCGGAGCCGTTCGGCGGCCCGGTCGTCGATCAGGCCCGCGTCACCGGCGTCCTTCACCAGCCGGGCCAGCTCGTCGTCCGAGAAGGTCGCCGCCACCTCGTCCTTGGCCTCCACCCGCAGCAGCTTCAGCAGCAGGTTCGCGAAGGAGTTGATGGCGAAGATCACCGGGCGCAGCGCCTTGGCGAACGCCACCAGCGGCGGGCCGAGGAGCAGCGCGGTCCTGGCCGGTTCGGCCAGCGCGATGTTCTTCGGCACCATCTCACCCAGCAGCATGTGCAGGTACGTGGCCAGGGCCAGCGCGATGACGAACGAGATCGGGTGCGTCAGCGCGTCCGGCACGCCCACCGCGTGGAACAGCGGTTCCAGCAGGTGCGCGATGGCAGGCTCCGCGACCACACCGAGCACCAGGGTGCACAGGGTGATGCCGAGCTGGGCGGCGGCCAGCAGCGCCGAGACGTGCTCCAGACCCCAGATCACACTGCGCGCCCTGCGGTTGCCCGCCTCGGCCTCGGGCTCGATCTGACTGCGGCGCACCGAGATCAGCGCGAACTCCGCGCCGACGAAGAAGGCGTTGACGACCAGCGTCAGCAGGCCGACGAGAAGCTGGATCGCGATCATCGGCCGGCCTCCGCTTCCTGGCCGCGTGCGTGGCCGGCCGCGAGGGGTGCGTGCATCAGCACCCGGGCCGCCCGGCGGCCGCTCGCGTCCACCACGTCCAGTTTCCAGTCCGACAGCTCCACGCAGTCGCCCACTTCCGGGATCCGCCCCAGTTCGTTCGCGATCAGACCGGCGAGGGTCTCGTACGGGCCGTCCGGCACCTTGAGCCCGATCCGCTCCAGCTGGTCGGTCCTGGCCGCACCGTCCGCCGACCACAGATCGCGGCCGTCGGTGTCCTCGCCCGCGCGGGCGAGGTCGGGGGTCTCGTGCGGGTCGTGCTCGTCGCGCACCTCGCCGACGACCTCCTCGACGATGTCCTCCAGCGTGACCACACCGGCCGTCCCGCCGTACTCGTCGATGACGACCGCCATGGTGCGGCGGCCGGACAGCCGGTCCAGCAGCTTGTCCACGGTCAGCGTCTCCGGCACCAGGAGCGGCTCACGGACGAGCTCGGTCACCGGGTGGCGGGGCCTGCGCTCGGCCGGCACGGCCAGTACGTCCTTGATGTGGACCAGGCCGACGACCGAGTCGAGGCTGCCCCGGTACACGGGGAAGCGGGAGAGGCCGGTCGCCCGGGTCGCGTTCGCGACGTCCTCGGCGGTGGCCTGCACGTCCAGTGCGGTGACCTGCACGCGCGGGGTCATCACGTTCTCCGCGGTGAGCTCGGCCAGGTTGAGCGTACGTACGAACAGCTCGGCGGTGTCCGCCTCCAGTGCGCCCGCCCTGGCGGAGTGCCTGGCCAGCGCGACCAGCTCCTCGGGGCTGCGCGCGGACGCCAGCTCCTCGGTCGGCTCCATCCCGAAGCGTCGCAGGATGCGGTTGGCCGTGTTGTTCAGGTGGCTGATCAGCGGCTTGAACGCGGCCGTGAACCAGCGCTGGGGGGTCGCCACGACCTTGGCAACGGCGAGCGGTGAGGAGATCGCCCAGTTCTTGGGGACCAGCTCGCCGACAACCATCAGGACCACGGTCGACAGCGCCGTGCCGAGGACGAGAGCGAGGGAGGAGGCCACCGTGGGGGACAGGCCGACCGCCTCGACCGGACCTTTCAGGAGTGCAGAGATCGACGGCTCGGAGAGCATGCCGACGAGGAGGTTGGTGACGGTGATGCCGAGCTGGGCGCCGGAGAGCTGGAACGTCAGGCTGCGTACGGCCTTGAGGGCGCTGTCGGCGCCCCGCTCGCCCCGTTCGACGGCCCTTTCGAGATCTCCGCGCTCGATGGTGGTGAGCGAGAACTCGGCGGCGACGAAAGCGCCGCAGATCAGCGAGAGCAGGAGGGCCACGAGGAGCAGAAGCACTTCGGTCATCGGTTCACCTCCGTCCCATGGTCGATCAGGGTCAGGAGGAATGCGCGATGTCGGCTACTGGGAGGCTCGCCCATGGGCGGACGCTCACACCTTTCATGTCGGAGGCCGGAAAATCCTGGAAGTCCCAGAATGAAGCACCCATGGTAAAGGACAGGCAAAGACGTGCGACCGGCGCGGGTCGTTCTCAGTGTCCGAGCGGTTTGACCCAGCGGCTCCACTGCGGCTCGGGGGCGTACCCCGCCGCACGCCAGGCCGGATGGGCGAGCGCATTGCCGTCCAGGACCATGGCGTCCCCGCGCCGTCCGCCCAGGCGGACGAAGCGCTCCTCCGCGGCGGCGAGCAGCGCGCCGGAGATCCCCCGCCGCCGGTGCTCCGGGTGCACCGCCAGCCGGTAGAGCGAGCAGCGCCAGCCGTCGAACCCGGCGATGACGGTCCCGACCAGTTCCCCGTCGCGCTCCGCCAGGATCAGTGCGTCCGGGTCGCGGGCCACCAGCCGCTCGACGCCCTCCCGGTCGTCGCTGATGCTGGTGCCCTCGGCGGCCGTCTTCCAGAAGGCGAGCACGGCGTCGAGGTCGGTGGCGGTCGCGGCACGGAGCCGGAGGTTCCCCAGTGCACTCATGGCGGCATCCGACCACCGGACCGAGTGCGGCGTCGACCGGGTTTCCCGCCATGCGGTCAGGTGCCGCGCAGCTCCTCGATGACCGGGGCGAAGGCCTCCATGAAGGGTTCGAGCATGCTGAAGTAGGAGAAACCGTAGCGCTCCCGGGTGGCCCGGAACTGGTCCGCGATCTCTCCGACCGTGCCGACCGCGAGGACGGGCAGCCCCAAGACCTCCTCCTCCGTCAGATACGGTGCGAACGCCAGGTAGTCCTGCAGTGCGGCCCTGCGGTCGTCGGTGATCACGACCAGCTGGATCAGCAGGTTCAGCTCCGCCTCCGTCGTCCGCCCCGCCGCGAACTTCCGGTAGAGGGCGAGCCGTTCGTCCAGGCCGTCGGCGCTCAGCACCCGCAGTTCTCCCGGGTTGACCTGGAGCCCGCCCGCGAACGCCACCACATCGGCGCGCTCGGCCGCCAGCTTCAGCACCCGGTCACCGCCGCCCGCGATCAGCAGCGGCGGCCGGGGCCGCTGCACCGGCTTCGGAAGATGCGCCTCGTCCCGCAGGAACCGGTCCAACTCCTCGACGGTACGGGCCAGATGATCCACCCGGCCGCCCGGCGACCGGTAGGCGATACCGGCCGTTTCGTGCTCCTCCTTGACGTAGCCCGCGCCGATGCCCAGCTCCAGCCGCCCGCCGGTCAGGGCGTCCACGGTCGCGACCTCGCGGGCCAGCAGCGCCGGATTCCAGAACGCCGCGTTCAGGACGAAGGTCCCGATCCGGGGCCGCTCGGTGACGGCCGCCGCGGCGACCATCGCCGGGAAAGGGGCGGGCATCCCGAGGTGGTCGGCCACCTGGATCACGTCGTAGCCCAGCACCTCGGCCCGGCGGCACTTGCGGGCCCACTCCTGCCCGTCGGTGAGCGTCGTCATGTTCACCGAGAAACGGAACGGCCTGACCATGTGCAACTCCCTCTGCTCGCAGGTCAATGCGTACCGGTTGCCGGGCGGCAACGGGCACTGTTGCGCAAAAACTCCTCACGCGGTCCCCGGGCGCCGCGCCGACCCCAGCACGCACGGCGACGACGGCAGCCGCGGCCCCGTCTCCGGCACCCTCAGCCGCCGGTGGTCACCGAGGACGAACCCGGCCGCCGCGATGGCGCCCAGCGGGTCCCGCGCGGTGTGGCAGTTCCCGAACAGCAGCGGCCACACCGTGGCGTCCACGGCCCGCTGGGTCAGCGCCATCCACCGGCCCTCGCCCCGCCCGTGTTCGAAGAACCGCAGCTCTCCGCCGGGACGCAGCACCCGCCCGGCCTCCGCCAGAGCCCGCTCCACGCTGCGCACGCTGCACAGCACCAGGGAGAACACCACCGCGTCGTACGCCTCGCTCTTGACGGGCAGCGCCTCCGCCGCACCCGGCACCACGTCCACCGGCACCTCGGCGCGCAGCGCCGCCCGCAGGGCCAACTGCCGCAGTGACCGCTCCGGTTCGATGGCGACGACCTCGGAGACGGTGGACGGGTAGTGGGCGAAGTTCAGCCCGTTGCCGGCGCCGACCTCCAGGACGCGGCCACCGAGTCCCCGGAGCAGCTCGTCCCGGTACGCGGAAACTCCGCCGTGCCGGTCCGCCGAAACGCTGATCCGGGCGTAGGCCCGGGCGAACAACGGGTGGTGCACGGCGTCACGCGGCACCTTTCCCCCGCCACGGCCGCTGCCACGGGACGGGCCTGGACGTACCGCCATCGCGGTCCTCCTCCGTAGAACGGACGGATACCCCGAGTGTGCCCGCCACGGGGCACGGTCAGCCAGCCGCACGGCCGGCAACTCATGCCGGGGCGACCGGGGCGCCCCTCATGCGGAGGAGACGAAGCAGAACTCGTTGCCCTCAGGGTCCAGCAGCACCTGGAACGAGCCCACTTCCTGGGTCACGATCCCGCCGGACAGCGTCGCACCGAGGGCGACCGCTTCCGCGCTGAAGGCCGGGATGTCCTCGGCCACCAGGTCGATGTGCAGCCGGTTCTTGGCGGACTTGCCCTCCGGCACCCGCTGGAAGGCGACCCGGGTGAAGTCGGGGACGTCGATGTACGACCAGTCGGCACTGCGGTCCACCGGCTCCCCACCGATCAGGGACGCCCAGAAGCGGACCAGGGCCGCGGGGTCGGAACAGTCGAAGACGATCTCGTCGATTCGTGCGCGCATGCCCGCCACCCTACGGATCACCCGACCTTCCGCGCGAACGTTTCGGCGTCCCAGCCCCCGCCCAGCTCCGGTGCCAGCCACTGCCCCGCCCGCTCCTGGAACCGTACGGGCGCCAGCGCGCCGGCCCCCTCCGGCACCGCGCCCAGCAGCGGCGCCCCCGCCATCTCCGCCAGCTCACCCACGTTGCACCGCTCGGCGAGCCCGGGTGCGTCCGGCCAGCAGCCGATCACCACACCCCGCGCCGTTAGCTCCCGTGCCCGCAGCGCCTCGCCGGTCAGCTGGACCGCGTTGAGCGTGCCCAGCGCCGGAGCGGCCACCACGAGCACGGGCGCGCCGAGCAGCGACGCGGCGTCGGCGAGGGTGCCGCCGTCGGAGTCCAGCCGGACGAGAAGTCCGCCCGCGCCCTCGACGAGCACCAGGTCGTACTCGGCCGCCAGCTTCGCCGCGGCATCGGCCACGTCCCGCGGTGTCACCGGGGCCATCTTGGCCCGGCGGGCCGCGGTCGCGGGTGCCAAGGGCTCGGGGAACCGGGCGAGTTCGACGGCGTCGACGCCTTCGCCGGCGAGCCGGGCGGCCACCTGGGCATCCCCGTCCTCACCGGGCCCGACCCCGGTCTGCGCGGGCTTGAGCACCACGACGCGCTGCCCCTGCGCACGGGCGAGGGCGGCGAGGGCGGCGGTCACCACGGTCTTGCCGATGTCGGTGTTGGTGCCGCTGATGACGAGGACGGTCATGGGGGAGCCTTCTTCTCAGGGGGTGGAACGGTGGAGCCGGAGCTGCGTGCGGTGCGGCCATCGGTGCCTCACGCACGCACTACGTGCGACGGCATCGGTGCGTTACGTGCGGTGGGTGGCCGCCGCAGCCGTGACCGCCCGGCAGATCCGGGCCAGGTCGTCGTCCCCCGTGACGTACGGCGGCATCGTGTAGATCAGGTCCCGGAACGGCCGTACCCAGACCCCCTCCCGCACCGCGGCCTCGGTGGCCGCGGCCATGTCGACGGGTCCGTCGAGCTGGACGACGCCGATGCCGCCCAGCACCCGTACCTCGCGCACCCCCGGCAGCCCGGCGGCCGCGGCGAGGCCGTCGCGCAGGCCCGACTCCAGCCGCTTCACCTCCCCCTGCCAGTCCTGGCCCAGCAGCAGGTCGATCGACGCGCAGGCGACCGCGGCCGCCAGGGGGTTGCCCATGAAGGTCGGCCCGTGAGCCAGTACGGGAACCTCGCCCTGAGAAATCCCCTCGGCCACCCGCGCCGTGCACAACGTGGCTGCCATCGTCAGATAACCGCCGGTCAGCGCCTTGCCCAGACACATCACATCGGGGGAGAGGGACGCCTGCTCCGCCGCGAAGAGCGTGCCGGTGCGGCCGAACCCGGTGGCGATCTCGTCGAAGACCAGCAGGACGTCATGGGCGTCGCAGGCCTCGCGCAGCACCCGCAGGTACTCCGGCGCGTGGAACCGCATGCCGCCCGCGCCCTGCACCACCGGCTCGACGATCACCGCCGCCAGCTCGTCCGCGTGCGCGGCGACCGCGTCACGCAGCCGCTGCGCGTACTGCTCCTCGTACGCCACCGGCGGGGCGTCCACGAAGAGCTGGCGCGGCAGGGCGCCCTGCCACAGCTCGTGCATCCCGCCCTCGGGGTCGCACACGGACATCGGCTGCCAGGTGTCCCCGTGATAGCCGCCCCGCCAGGTCATCAGGCGCCGCTTGGCCGGGCGGCCCACCGAGCGCCAGTACTGGAGGCACATCTTCACCGCGACCTCGACCGAGACCGACCCCGAGTCGGCGAGGAAGACGTGCCGCAGGGGCTCCGGGGTGATCTCCACCAGCCGTGCGGCCAGGCGCACGGCCGGCTCGTGGGTGAGCCCGCCGAACATCACATGGCTCATGCGCGACAGCTGCTCCCGTGCCGCCTCGTTGAGAACGGGGTGGTTGTAGCCGTGCACCGCCGACCACCAGGAGGACATCCCGTCGATCAGCTCGCGCTGCCCGAAAGCGGGCTGCCCGAGCCGCAGGCGCACCCCGGAGGCCGATTCCACGATGAGGGGCTCGGTGCGGCCCGGCATCGGGCCGTAGGGATGCCAGACGTGCTCCCTGTCCAGGTGCAGGAGTGCGGCGGGGGAGAGGCGGGGCTCAGGCATTGGGCGCGAGATCCGTCCCCGCGCCCCGGCGGCGTACCGCCACCAGATCCGTACGGGCCTCCTCCCTGCGGGCCTCCTCGCGCGCGGCCGGTACCGGTGCGGAGTCCGGGGCCTCCCCGTCCGTACCGCACACCGCGCCCGAGCCGCAGCCGCCCCCGGCCGGCGCGTCCGTCCCGCAGCCGCCGGCCGCCCGGTGCTCCGGCAGCGTCGTGGTGTCCGTGCCCTCCACCTCGAAGCCCGCGTCCGCGATCATCTCCAGGTCCGCCTGGCCCGCCTGGCCCTCACTGGTCAGGTAGTCGCCCAGGAAGATCGAGTTGACCAGGTGCAGGGCGAGCGGCTGCATCGTCCGCAGATGCACCTCGCGGCCACCGGCGAGGCGTACCTCCACGTCCGGGCAGACGAACCGCACCATCGCCAGGATGCGCAGCGCCCGCTGCGGGGTCAGGTTCCACTCCTTGGCCAGCGGCGTGCCCTCGAACGGAATGAGGAAGTTGACCGGCACCGAGTCGGGATCCAGCTCGCGCAGCGAGAACACCACGTCCACCAGGTCAGCGTCCGACTCACCCATGCCCGCGATCAGGCCCGAGCACGCCGAGAGCCCGGCCGCCTGCGCCTGCTGGACGGTCTCCACCCGGTCCGCGTAGGTGTGGGTCGTCGTGATGTCCCCGTACGTGGACTCCGACGTGTTGAGATTGTGGTTGTAGGCGTCCGCGCCCGCGGCCCGCAGCCGCTCCGCCTGTCCTTCCGACAGCAGCCCCAGGCACGCGCAGACCTCGACGCCCTCGTTGGCGTCCTTGATCGCCTCGATGGTCTTGGAGACCCGGTCCACGTCCCGGTCGGTGGGGCCGCGCCCGCTCGCCACCAGGCACACCCGCTTCGCCCCGCCCGCGACGCCCGCCGCCGCGGCCTTGGACGCCTCGTCCGCCTTCAGCCAGGTGTACTTGAGGATCTCCGCCTTCGAGCCGAGCCGCTGCGAACAGTACGAGCAGTCCTCCGGGCACAGCCCCGACTTCAGGTTGACGAGGTAGTTCAGCTTCACCCGCCGCCCGAACCACTGACGGCGCACCCTGCCTGCGGCGGCCACCACGTCGAGCAGGTCGTCGTCGGACGTCGCCAGTACGGCGAGCGCTTCTTCGCGGGTCGGCAGCTCGCGCCGCAGCCCCTTCTCCACCAGTGTGTTCAGCAGGTCCATGGGCATGATCCTGACGTACGCCACTGTCCCTGGCCAAGGAGGATTCGGACAACAGCACCGGTTCGAGGTGTGGGTATTGCCACACCCTGGCGGGGGTCCCGTCCGGCTAGTGTCTGTGGGCTGCCTACAAAGCGCTGCCGTGCGTCTCGCCGCACCGCGCTTTGCGAACAGCCGCCCGCACCACGCCGCCAGCCGCCCGCACCACGCCGCCCCGAGGGGATCACCCATGCTCCAGCGCCCGACATCCGCGGATCCCTTCGGCTGGATCGCGGAGGAGGCCGCCCACCGGGCGCGGGCCGGACTCGTGCGCACCCTGCGCCCACGCCCCGCCGACAGCCCCCTGCTCGACCTCGCGAGCAACGACTACCTCGGCCTGACCCGGCACCCGGAGATCACCGGGGCCGCCGGGGACGCCGCCCGCCGCTGGGGCGCGGGCGCCACCGGTTCGCGGCTCGTCACGGGCACCACCGCACTGCACGCCGAACTGGAGCGGGAACTCGCCGCGTTCACCGGATTCGAGGCGGCCCTCGTGCTGTCCTCCGGCTACGCCGCCAACCTGGCCGCTCTCACCGCGCTGACCGGCCGCGGTGCGCTGATCGCCTCCGACGCCGGAAACCACGCGTCCCTGGTCGACGGCTGCCGGCTCTCCCGCGCCGAGACGGCCGTGGTGCCGCACGCGGACCCGGCCGCCGTACGCAAGGCGCTCGACGGCCACCGGGGCCGGGCGCTCGTCGTCACGGACTCGGTCTTCTCGGTGGACGGCGACGCCGCCCCCCTTGCCGAACACGCCGCGGTGGTAAGGGAGTTCGGGGCCGCACTGCTGGTGGACGACGCACACGGGCTCGGTGTGCTGGGCGACGGCGGACGCGGCGCCCTGCACGCCACGGGCCTCGCGGGCGACGCGGACGTGATCGCCACGGTCACCCTGTCCAAGTCCCTCGGCAGCCAGGGCGGCGCGGTGCTCGGCCCGGCACACGTCATCGACCACCTGATCAACGCGGCCCGCACCTTCATCTTCGACACCGCGCTCGCCCCTGCCGCCGCCGGAGCCGCGCTCGCGAGCCTGCGGCTGCTGCGCCGTGAACCCGAACGGGCCGCCCGCGCCCGCGCCGTAGCGGCAGCCCTGCACCGGAAGCTGACCGCGGCGGGGCTCGCCGCCGTGCGGCCGGACGCGGCAGTGGTGTCGGTGCGCGCGCCGTCCGCCGAGGCGGCCGTGCGCTGGGCGGCCGACTGCCGGAGCGAGGGCCTCGCGGTCGGCTGCTTCAGGCCGCCGTCCGTGCCGGACGGCATCTCCCGGCTGCGGCTGACCGCCAGGGCCGACCTCACCGACGCACAGATCGAGGGCGCGGTGGACGCCATTGTCCGTACCGCGCCCTCGAACTGAGGATCCGTCAGGTCAGTCGGAGACGTTCACAGCTCCTCCGTGCGGACCGCGCCGACGAAGCGCGACCAGGAGGAGGCGGTGAACAGGAGGGCGGGTCCGGCGATCCGCTGGGAGTCGCGTACCGCTGTGAGGCCGGAGGGGACGGACGCCGTCTCGACGCAGTTGTTCATTCCCGTGCTGCGGCTGCTGCGGCGCCACGCTGCGCCCGGCAGAAGAAGGCTGGAACGTACGACTCGGAGGTGTGGGGGCATGGTTCCTCCCTGCTCGTCGTGAACGATATGGGGTGGTGGAGCCATGTATCGGTGGGGCGGTGGAGCGGCTTCGTGGAGCGGTGGAGCGGCTTTCAACGGGCGCCGGCAATCACTTCCAGCGAGTCCTCGTGCGACAGGGCCTGGGACTGGATCCGCTGGAACGCGGCTGCGTATTCTCTGAGTTCTTCTTTCCGCTCCAGATAGAGGCTACTCGCCAAGTGGTCGATAACCACCACATCCAGATCAGCAATGTTCGGAAAGGAGAAGATAACGAAAGCACCGGTAAGACCTGTGTGCGCACCCGCCGCAAAGGGCAGCACCTGTAACCGCACATGGGGCAGCTCCGCCATCTCCAGCAGATGGCGCACCTGTTCCTTCATCACCCGCTCACCGCCCACCGCCCGGTGCAGCACCGCCTCGTCCAGCACCACGCCGAGCGCCAGCGGAGACGCCGCCCGCAGGACCTCCTGCCGGGCCAGCCGCACCTCCACCAGTGAGTCGAGCTTTCCGTCCGGCAGACCGGGAAGCGTCGCCCGGGTCACCGCCCGTGCGTATCCGGGAGTCTGCAACAACCCGGGAACCACCGAGGTCTCGAGACTGCGGGCCGCGCACGCACGGGACTCCAGGCTGATGAAGTCCCGGTACTGGGACGGCAGCAGGCCCCGGTAGGCGTGCCACCACTGCGTGCCCGACTCCCCGCTGGTTTCGGCCAACGCCTCCAGAAGACGGCGGAGTTGCGGATCCCCGACGTCGTACACGGTGAGCAGCCGGGCCACGTCCGCCGGCTTCGCGCCGCTGCGGCCCGTTTCGATCCGGCTCACCTTCGACTGGTGCCAGCCGACGAGACGGGCGACCTCCGGGCTGGTGAGTCCCGATCGGTCGCGCAGCCTGCGCAGTTCCTCCCCCAGCTTGCGGCGGCGCACCGCGGGACCGTGCCGCATTCCCGACTCCTTGTCTGTGCTGCATCCCTTCCCCGCCGGGCCCAGTGTGCCGGTCACATACGGTCTCGCGTAGCAGAGTTCACTACTTTGAGTGGCAGATATATGTATGTCTGGGCGGAACGCCGAGGGCGGCGCCACCATGAGTGACACTCTGGCGCGGAAAACGGGCGGAAGCAGATGACCGGGCCGCCCCCGCACGGACCGTGTACGAGTCCGAGTCCAGCCCCGGTGGGAAAGGGACAGCGTCGCCATGGCAGACCACCAGGAAGTATCCGTCACCCTGCCGAGCGATCCCGCCTCGGTGGCCACAGCCAGGAAGTACGTGGCCGAAGTGCTTGCCGAATGGGGACTTGCGAAGGAGAGCGAGACGGCGGACACGATCCGCCTGATCGTCTCCGAACTGGCCACCAACGCCGTTCAGCACACGTTCGGCCTGTCGCCCACCTTCACGGTGGACGTCCAGCTGGAGCGGGACGAACGGTTGCGCATCGGTGTCACCGACAGCCACCCGCGCTGGCCCCAGCGCCTGCCCGCCGCGGTCCAGCAGGACAACGGGCGGGGAATGGTGATCATCCGCTCCCTGACCGCGGAGTGCGGCGGGCAGCTGTCGGTCACCCCCACGAAGGAGGGCGGCAAGACGGTGTGGATCGCACTGCCCTGGACCGTACCCGTGCAGACGTAACGGCGGTACGGAGCCGGGGGCGCCGTGCCCGCGCCCGCTGCCGGGCAAGGGCGCAGGGTGCGCAGGGGCTACTTCACCCTGCCGTACCAGACGCTCTTCGACCAGATCCGCTCCAGCCGCACCACCGTGTTCCGCTTCGGCGAGTGCCAGATCTTGCCCCCGCCGGCGTAGATGCCGACGTGGTAGACGCGGCGGCCCTGGTGGAAGAACACCAGGTCCCCCCGCTGGCGCTGGGAGCGGCTGATGTGCCGGGTCTTGTTGTACTGGGCCTGCGCCGTGCGCGGCAGGCTCTTGCCGACCCGCTTGTACGAGTAGAGCGTCAGCCCCGAGCAGTCGAAGCGGTAGGGGCCCGCGGCCCCGTACTTGTAGGGGGCGCCCCGCTTGGAGGCGGCGATCTGCAGTGCTTTCGTGGCGTGGGTCGCCGCTTGTGCCTCGGATGCGGAGCCCGGTACCAGCATGCTGCCGCCCACCACGGCGAGGGTGAGGGCCGATGCGGTGGTGGCCCTGGTGATCAGCGGCGAGAGATGTACACCTACCTGCGCAGTCATGCGCAACCCTTCGTCGACCAGACGCCCCGGCGACGCCGGGTGCGGCGTCCGCCAAGGCCGCCCCGCCACGACGGCGGGGGCTTGTCGTTCCACGGATCTTGACCCGGTGAACGTCTGGTTTCCGAGCTGAAAGGGGGGTTTGTGAGCCTCCTCACCCCTGGGCCGTTCGGGTGGACAGGGAGCGTTTTGATCATGGGCGTCGGCAACCGACGACGCCTGCACCAGCGGCGCAACGCATCATGCCGGTGGTGGGGTGGCCGCCGTGTGCAACTCGATCAGTACGGATGACGCAGACACAAATGGGCCGAACGGGGGAGACGCTCCGGTACCGTCGCACGGCCACCCGGGGGACCTGCCCGGCACCCGCGAGGGCACCTCCCGGTCAACTCGGCCGTCCGGGCGGCACGGTGAGCCGTCCCGCCCGCCGCTCCCCGTCCAGCACCCGCAACGCCCGCGACAGCGTCACCGGATGCAGGCGGCTCTCGCCCCGGTCGTGCATCAGCGTCAGCGCGTCGCGCAGTGCCGCCGCCCCGCCGACGAGGGCCTGGGCGGCACGCAGGGCGCCGTAAGTGTCCGTCGCACGGGCCGGGTTGATCCGTCCCAGCAGGTCGACGACCTCCAAGTACCCGTCCACCAGGTCGCATTCGGCGCGGGTCAGCGCGGGAAGCGGCGGCAGCTCCGGCAGCATCGGGCCGCTCACCGCGCCGGGCCGGACGAGGCACCCCGGCGGTTCTCCACGATGCGGTCGACCAGGCCGTAGGCCACGGCCTCCGTGGCGTCGAGCACCTTCGTGCGGTCGAAACCGGCCTCGATCTCCTCGGCGGGCCTCCCTGTGTGCCTGGCCAGCATCCCGGCCGTCAAGGCGCGCTGCCGCAGCAGTTCCCGCGCGTGGATCTCCAGGTCGGAAGGCCGGCCCCGCAGCGGCTCGTCCAGTGAGGGCTGACTGAGTGCGATGCGGGCACCGGGCAGGGCGAGCCGCTTGCCCGGGGTACCGGCGGCCAGCAGGACGGCGGCACAGTCCAGGGCCTGGCCGAGGCAGACCGTCTCCACGTCGCACGTCACGAACTGGATCGTGTCGTAGAGGGCCGACATCGCGGTGCAGGAGCCTCCGGGGGAGTTGATGTACAGCGAGATGTCCCGGTCCGGGGCGTCGTATTCGAGATACATGAACTGCGCGGCGATGTCGCTCGCCGCGGCGTCGTCGACCGGGGTGCCGAGGAACACGATCCGCTCGCCGAGCATCTTGGAGTACGGGTCGAGCGTGCGGGTGCCGGTGGCGGTGCGCTCGGTGAACGAGGGCAGAACGTAGCGGGCGGACGGCTGGATCATGGCGCGCTCCCTGGTGCGGCAGGCCCGGGCAGGCCGCCGCCTCTGTAAAAAATGTACAGGACGTACGTTAAGTACGATGGGGAGCATGACCTACGAGATTCCGGTGACGCAAGCCCGCGCAGAGCTCGCCGATCTGATCAACCGCGTCGTGTACGGCGGGGAGCGCGTGGTCGTGACGCGTCACGGGAAGCCCCTCGTCGCTCTTGTCTCGGCCGCTGACCTGGAGCGACTTGAGGAGGAGCAGCAGGCAGCGGAGGAGCAGGTGATCAGCTCCGTGTCGGCCATCGGCTCCGCCACGTCCGCTGCGGGCGAACGCAGGCGCTTCGGGATCGCGGCCGAATACCGGGGCGGCGGCACGGACGCCCACCCGGGCGGGAGCGCGGACGACTGAGCCGCAGGCACCGGATGCCGAGTTAACGCGTCGGAAACTCCGCGCAACTAGCCTCGGCGGGACGGCACCTGACGGGTCACCCCTTCCTTGGTGGGCACTTTGCATCCCCTTTGCTAGGTGGGTGATACATCTATGTCCGTCGTGGTGACGCGGCAGCCGGACCGGGCGGTCCGGCGCGAGGACTGTGAGGTGGACCCGTGCAGCTGACTCCGCACGAGCAGGAACGACTGCTCATCCATGTGGCCGCGGACGTGGCCGAGAAGCGCAGGGCGCGCGGGGTGAGGCTCAATCACCCCGAGGCCGTCGCCCTCATCACCTCACACATCCTGGAAGGCGCCAGGGACGGCCACACCGTCGCCCAGCTCATGTCGTCGGGCCGCAAGGTGCTCCACCGCGACGACGTCATGGACGGCATCCCGGAGATGATCCACGACGTACAGGTCGAGGCCACCTTCCCGGACGGCACCAAGCTGGTCACCGTGCACGAGCCGATCCAGTGAGCGCCGTGCCCGAGCCGCTGGTCCCCGGCGAGATCCTGTTCGCGCCGGGCCCCGTCCTCCTCAACGAGGGCCGCCCCGTCACCCGCCTCACCGTCCTCAACGCGGCCGACCGGCCCGTCCAGGTCGGCTCCCACTACCACTTCGCCGAAGCCAACCCCGGCCTCGACTTCGACCGCGCCGCCGCCCGCGGCCTGCGGCTGAACATCGCCGCGGGCACCGCCGTGCGCTTCGAGCCCGGCATTCCGGTCGACGTCGAACTCGTCCCCCTCGGCGGCCGGCGCATCGTCGCCGGGCTGCGCGGGGACATCGGAGGTGCCCTCGATGCCTGAGTTCCCCCGTACGGAAGCAACGGCGCACCCCGGGATCTCCCGCGCCGTGTACGCCGACCTGTTCGGCCCCACCACCGGCGACCGCATCCGCCTCGCCGACACCGACCTGCTCGTCGAGATCGAGGAGGACCGCTCCGGCGGCCCCGGCCGGGCCGGCGACGAGGCGGTGTTCGGCGGCGGCAAGGTCATCCGCGAGTCCATGGGCCAGGCCCGCACCACCCGAGCCGAGGGCGCCCCCGACACCGTCATCACCGGTGTGGTGATCCTCGACCACTGGGGCATCGTCAAGGCGGACATCGGCATCCGGGACGGCCGCATCACCGGCATCGGCAAGGCCGGAAACCCGGACACCATGGACGGCGTCCACCCCGACCTGGTGATCGGACCCGAGACCGAGATCATCGCGGGCAACGGACGGATCGTCACCGCCGGAGCCATCGACGCCCACGTCCACTTCATCTCGCCGACCGTCGTCGACCAGGCCCTCTCCTCCGGCATCACCACGCTCGTCGGCGGCGGCACCGGGCCGGCCGAGGGCTCCAAGGCGACCACCGTCACTCCCGGCAGCTGGCACCTGGCCCGGATGTTCGCGGCACTCGAGCACTACCCGGTGAACATCGGCCTGCTCGGCAAGGGCAACACCATGTCCCGCGAGGCCATGCACGCCCAGCTGAGGGGCGGAGCGCTCGGCTTCAAGATCCACGAGGACTGGGGGGCCACCCCCGCCGTCATCGACGCCTGCCTGAGCGTCTGTGAGGAGACCGGCGCCCAGCTCGCCATCCACACCGACACCCTGAACGAGGCCGGATTCGTCGGCGACACCCTGGCCGCCATCGCGGGCCGCACCCTCCACGCCTACCACACGGAGGGCGCCGGCGGCGGGCACGCACCGGACATCATCACGGTGGTCTCCGAGCCGTACGTGCTGCCCAGCTCCACCAATCCGACCCGGCCGCACACCCTCAACACACTCGACGAGCACCTCGACATGCTGATGGTCTGCCACCATCTGAACCCTTCGGTCCCCGAGGACCTGGCGTTCGCCGAATCCCGGATCCGCCCCTCCACCATCGCGGCGGAGGACATCCTGCACGACCTCGGCGCGATCTCGATCATCTCCTCCGACTCGCAGGCCATGGGCCGGGTCGGCGAAGTGATCCTGCGCACCTGGCAGACCGCCCACGTGATGAAGAAAAGGCGCGGGGCGCTCCCCGGCGACGGGCACGCGGACAACCACCGGGCACGTCGCTATGTCGCCAAATACACGATCAACCCGGCGGTGGCCCAGGGCCTCGACCGGCAGATCGGCTCGGTCGAGAGCGGCAAGCTGGCCGACCTCGTCCTGTGGGAGCCCGCCTTCTTCGGAGTGAAACCACTGCTGGTCCTCAAGGGCGGCCAGATCGCGTACGCGCAGATGGGCGACGCCAACGCGTCGATCCCCACGCCGCAACCGGTGCTGCCACGCCCCATGTTCGGCGCGATCGGACGGGCCCCGGCGGCGAACTCCTTCAACTTCGTCGCCGAAGCGGCGATCGAGGACGGCATCACCGAACGCCTCGGCCTCGGCAAGGAGTTCGTGCCGATCACCAGCACCCGGGGCGTCACCAAGGCCGACATGCGCGAGAACGACGCGATGCCCAGGGTCGAGGTGGACGCCGACACCTTCACGGTCACCATCGACGGCGACCCCGTCGACCCGGCCCCGGCAGCCGAACTGCCCATGGCACAGCGCTACTTCCTCTTCTGAGGGCGGGAGAGATGGAGCTGCTTTCCGAGGCCGGGGCCGGGGTGCCCGGCGCGCACCCGGGCACCCCGCCCCCCTCCACCGGTTCGCGGGCCGCGCTGCTGGTACTGGCCGACGGGCGGTTCCCGGCCGGGGGACACGCACACTCCGGCGGGGCCGAGGCAGCCGTCAAGGCCGGGCGCATCCGCGACCACCGGGACCTCGGCGCGTTCTGCCGGGGACGGCTGCACACCAGCGGGCTCACGGCCGCCGCTCTCGCCGCGGCGGCCGCGCACGGTCTCGACCCGCTGGAACTCGACGCGGCGGCGGACGCCCGCACCCCGTCGCCCGCGCTGCGTGCCACCGCCCGCAAGCTCGGCCGCCAGATGATGCGGGCAGCCCGCGCCACCTGGCCGTCCGCCGGGCTCGACGCACTGGCCGCCGCCCTTCCCCGCGGGGCGCACCAGCCCGTCGTGCTCGGGCTCGCCGCGCGCTCCGCGGGGCTCGGCCCCGAGGACGCCGCGCACTGTGCCGTCTACGAGAGCGTCAGCGGGGCGGCCACCGCGGTCGTACGGCTGCTGAGCCTGGACCCGTTCGAGGCCACCGGCGTACTCGCGCGGCTCGCGCCGGAGATGGACGAGGTCGCGCGCCGGGCGGCAGAAGCGGCCCTGCGTGGCGTCATCGACGAACTGCCCGCAGCCAGTGCGCCGCTGCTCGACATCACGGCGGAGGCACACGCGGCCTGGCCGGTGCGCCTGTTCGCCTCGTAACACCCCGATGCTTCCGGTCCGTACCGCATGCACTCGACACCTTCCACTCGTTCCGCCCCCCGCACGCACCGAGGAGCCGCACCATGCACCTTGACCACGGCCACACGGCTGCGTCCGCCGTCAGCGCCGATGCCGCCCGCCCCGACGGCTCCCGGCGCGCCCTGCGCATCGGACTCGGCGGACCGGTCGGCTCCGGCAAGACCGCCACCGTCGCCGCCCTCTGCCGCACACTGCGCGACACCCTCTCGCTGGCCGTCGTCACCAACGACATCTACACCCGCGAGGACGCCGAGTTCCTGCTCCGCAACGCGGTCCTGCCGCCCGAGCGGATCCAGGCCGTCGAAACCGGCGCCTGCCCGCACACCGCCATCCGCGACGACATCTCGGCGAACCTCGAAGCCGTGGAGGACCTGGAGGACGCGGTCGGCCCGCTCGACCTGATCCTCGTCGAATCGGGCGGCGACAACCTCACCGCCACCTTCTCCAGGGGACTGGTCGACGCCCAGGTGTTCGTCATCGACGTGGCGGGCGGCGACGACATCCCGCGCAAGGGCGGCCCCGGCGTCACCACCGCCGACCTTCTCGTCATCAACAAGACCGACCTCGCCCCGTACGTCGGATCCGACCTGGCACGGATGGCCCGCGACGCCAAGGAGCAGCGCGGGGAACTCCCGGTGGTGTTCACATCGCTGACGTCCGGGGAGGGCGTCAAGCCGATCGCCGACTGGGTGCGCGCCCAGCTGGCCGGCTGGACCGCGGCGGGCGTCGCCGCGTGAGCGTCCGTGCCACCGCCCGGATCGTCGCCGCCCCCGGCGGCCGGCTGCCGGTGCTGCAGAGCGAAGGACCGTTCGCCCTGCGCCGGACCAGGGCGGACGGCGGTACGCCCGGCACCAGCAGGGTCACCGTCGTCGGAGCGATGAGCGCGCCGCTGGGCGGTGACCGGCTGGCGATCGAGGCGGAGGTACGGGACGGTGCCCGGCTGACCGTCGATGCGGCGGCGGCCACCGTCGCCCTGCCGGGCCGCCTGCCCGTACCCGCCTCGTACGACGTGCGGCTGACGGTGGGCGCTCACGCCGAGCTGCGCTGGCTGCCGGAACAGCTCATCTCCTGCCGGGGCAGCGACCTGCGCATGACCACCCGCGTCGCACTCGACGCCACCGCCCGCCTGGTGCTGCGCGAGGAGCAGGTGCTCGGCCGGCACGGCGAGCCCACGGGCACCCTCGCCACCCGCCTCACCGTCCACCGCGGCGGCCGCCCGCTGCTCGACCAGGAGCTGGCGTACGGTCCGGGCGCGCCCGGCGGATGGGACGGGGGTGCGGTGCTCGGCGGCCACCGCGCGGTCGGTCAGCTGCTGGTGGTGGACGAACTGCTGGCGGACATGGAGCCGCGGTCCCGCCTGCTCGGCGGGACCGCGGTGCTGACCCCGCTCGCGGGGCCCGCTTTCCTGGTCACGGCGGTCGCGCCGGACGCCAGGGAGGTACGCAGGGTGCTGGACGGCGTGCTGGCCGAGGAGTGGTGCCAGGCCGCCGCGCCGGCCGCGTGAGGGGCGTCAGCCACCCACGTACCAGGTGAAGCCGCCCGAGGACGCGGCGAGCGCGATCAGGACTCCGAGGACCACCAGGTCCGCGATGCCGAGGCCGATCGCGGCCTTCGACATGCCCGAACCGCCCGTCTGACGGTAGGCGACGATTCCGAAGATGATCGCCAGCGGTCCCAGGATGATCTGGAAGAAGAGCAGTCCGACGATGCCGCAGACCAGTCCCGCGACCGCCAGGCCGTTGGTGCCCGAGGCACTGCGCCCACGGGTGGTGCTCGTCCCCATGCCGGTCATCTGAACTCCCGTTGTGTGAAGAGGTGTTGGAGTTCTCCGGATAACCCGTGAGGGCAGGTTCATGCACAGTCGCGGGCGGTGTACCGCTCAACGGGACAGGGTGCACCGGTTATTGGTTCGGCAAAGAAACACCAGTACGGTCTGTTGCCGGTGGCCCAGCAGGCGGAATGATGCCGCCGGACGCCCATTCGAGGGCGCGGGTCAACTCACAGGGGGAGGAACCACTTGCGACGCACCGCAGTGCTCGGCTCGGCCGGCACCCTGCTCGCGGGCACGCTCATAGCAGGTGCGATGGCAGCACCCGCAGCTACCGCCGACGACACCCAGAGGCGGCCGGGCGCGGACATCCGTCTGCAGCACGGCGGCTCCGAGGCGTACGGCGTCAAGGTCGCCGCCGAAAGGGCGGCCCGCACGGGCATCGCCTGGAAGGACTGCCCGGCCGACTGGGGCCTCGAGAAGCCCATCAAGTGCGGCTTCGTCACCGTGCCGCTGGACTACAGCAAGCCGTACGGCAAGCAGATCACCCTCGCCGTCGACAGAATCGGCAACACCGGCACCCCGCAGGAACGGCAGGGCTCCCTCCTCTACAACCCGGGCGGCCCCGGCGGCTCAGGCCTGAAGTTCCCGCGCCGGGTGGTCACCAAGAACCCGATCTGGGCGGGCGCCGCGAAGGCGTACGACCTGGTCGGCTTCGACCCCCGGGGAGTGGGGAAGTCGACGCCGATCTCCTGCGTCGACCCGCAGGAGTTCGTCAAGGCCCCGAAGATGGACCCGGTGCCCGACAGTGAGGCCGACAAGCGCGCCCAGCGCAAGCTGGCCGCCGAGTACGCGGCGGGCTGCAAGGAGCGCAGCGGCTGGATGCTGCCGCACATGACGACCCCCAACACCGCGCGCGACCTGGACGTCATCCGGGCCGCACTCGGTGACCGCAAGCTCAACTTCGTGGGCGTCTCCTACGGCACCTACCTGGGCGCGGTCTACAGCACGCTCTTCCCGACGCACGTGCGCCGGATGGTCCTGGACAGCGTCGTCAACCCGTCCACGAAGAAGATCTGGTACGAGGTCAACCTCGACCAGGACATCGCCTTCGAGGGCCGCTGGAAGGACTGGATGAAGTGGGTCGCCGCGAACGACGCGACCTACCACATCGGCGACACCGTCGAGAAGGTCCAGCGGCAGTGGGAGAAGCTGCGCGCCGCCGCCAAGAAGAACCCCGTCGGCGGAGTCGTCGGCCCGCAGGAGCTGACCAACTTCTTCCAGCGCGCCCCGTACTACGACTCCAGCTGGGCGCCGGTCGCCTCGGTGTGGAGCAAGTACCTCGCCGGTGACACCGCCGCCCTCGTCGAGGGGGCGGGTCCGGACCTGAGCGACACCGCGGGCAACATCGCCTCCGAGAACAGCAACGCCGTCTACACGGCGGTCGAGTGCGCGGACGCCAAGTGGCCGACCAGCTGGAACAAGTGGAACCGGGACAACACCCGGCTGCACGAGAAGTACCCCTTCCTCACCTGGTCCAACGCCTGGATGAACCTGCCGTGCGCCACCTGGGGCGTCAAGCAGCAGCACGCCACCGAGGTGCGGACCGGCAAGGGGCTGCCGCCGGTCCTGATCACGCAGTCCGAGCGCGACGCCGCCACGCCGTTCGCCGGCGCGGTGGAGCTGCAGAAGCGGCTGAAGGGCTCGCGCCTGATCACCGAGCGCGACGCCGGCTCGCACGGCATCACCAACCTGGGCAACCCGTGCATCGACAGCCGGGTCGAGTCCTACCTGGTGAGCGGCAAGCTGGACAGCCGCGACGTGACGTGCGCTCCGCACGCCGCGCCGAAGCCGGGATGACCCCGGCCGAGTGAACGAAGGGGCGGCTGGTGCTCTCCCACCTGCCGCCCCTTCCCCACGTCCGCATCCGGACGCCGGGGACGTCTACCCGCTGCGGCCGGCCAGCCACGCGTCCTCCGCCGCGTAGTCGAACATGTCGCCGCGCGCTGCCATCTTCGGGAAGGCCTCCTCCCAGCCGCGCCCCTCCAGCTGCCCCGCCAGCCACTCCACCGTCGCCGGCAGCGACTCCTCGTACCCGGTCACCGGCCGGTACCCCAGCTCCCGTTCCGCGGCGCCCATGTCGTACACCACGGGGTGCCCGCCGCTCCACGGCGTCTCGCCCACCCCCTCGTGCGGCGGCCCGTCCAACGTGACAAGGTCGCTGCTCGCGCCCATCACACGGTCGATCGCCGCGGAGATCTCCGCGACCGTCGGCGCGTCACCGTCCGCGCCGTTGAGCACCCGGTTCCCCGGCTTCGCCGCCGCAAGCCGGATCAGCTCGGCCAGGTTGTCGACGTGCACCGGGTGGAAACGGCTTTCGCCGCCGTACGCCAGCACCCGCACCCGGCGGCCGTCCAGCACCCGCTTCACGAAGTACAGCTCGCGCGGGGTGCGGCAGTGCGGCCCGTGCACCGCGCCCGCCCGCAGCAGGGTGGCGGGCAGCTGAGGTGCGGCGAGCAGCTCCTGCTCGATCGCGATCTTGCGGGTGCCGTACGTGGTATCGCCCGCAGCCACCGTGGCCTGTGTCTCCGCCATCGGCACCGGGTAGCGGGGGAAGCCGTCCGGCTGTTCCTGGGTGTCGAAGCTGCGGCCCCGGTCGTCGGCGTACACGGCGCCGCTGGAGATGACCACGGCGGAACCGATCCGCCCGCCCAGCGCCGTCAGCTGCCGTGCGTGGGCCGGAGCGAAGGCCACCATGTCGACCAGTACGTCGGTGCCCTCACCGACGGCGGCGGACAGGGAGGCGTCGTCCTCCCGGTCCACCCGTACCGTACGCACCTCCTCGGGCCAGAGCGCGTCCCGGCCGCCGCCGCGCGAACCCGCCCGTACCTCCCACCCGTCCGCGGCCAGCGCGCGCACCGCGGCCCGGCCGATCTGCCCCGTCGCACCCAGCACGAGTGCGCTTCCCCTTGATGTTCCGCTTCCCTTTGTCATGCCGGGAACGCTAAGGCCGGACGATCACCGTCCCCAAGGCCCTTTCACCGAGAGCGATTCCGCCCTCAGCGTCGCAGCCGGGGGAACTTCTTGCCCTGGGCGGCCTGTTCGGCCTTCACCTCGGCCGCGTAACGGTCGACGTACTCCTGCCCCGACAGGGCGAGCACCGCGGACATGATCTCGTCGGTGACTGCCCGCAGCGCGACCTTCTCCTTCTCCATCCCGGCGTACCGCGAGAAGTCCAGCGGCTCGCCGAAACGGATGGTCACCCGCTTGATCTTCGGGATCTTCCGCCCGGGCGGCTGGATCTCGAACGTTCCCACCATCGCGCACGGCACCACCGGCACCCCCGCGGTGATCGCCATCACCGCGACCCCGACCTTGCCCTTGTACAGCCGTCCGTCGTGCGACCTGGTGCCCTCCGGATAGATGCCGAGAAGCTCGTCCTTGGCCAGCACGCCGAGCCCCTCGCGCACCGCCGCCTTCCCGGCGTCCTTGCCGGAGCGGTCCACCGGGATCTGCCCCGCGCTGTGGAAGAACGCCGCCGTCAGCCGCCCCTTCAGCCCGGGCCCCGTGAAGTACTCGGCCTTGGCGAGAAAGGTGATCCGGCGCTTCAGCACGGCGGGCATCAGGAAGTGGTCCGAGAAGGACAGATGATTGCCCGCGACGATCGCCGCCCCCTGGTCGGGCACGTACGACAACCCCTCGATCCGGGGCCGGAACAGCACCCGCAACAACGGTCCGAGGACCACGTACTTGAGCACGTAATAGAACACCCGGTTGCTCCCTACTGTGGCGGGCTGCTTCGTGCGCCGTCTTCATGCTGGTCAGAGCCTGATTCGGGGGGCGCTCAGTGTATGGGCAGGCATCGTCTCGTGTAACCACTCCTGGTCGTACCCATGCCGACCCGATGCTGACCTTTCGTACGCCCTCTGGAAGGGTGGACGCCGCACGGAGCAACTCAACCGACCAGAAGGGAAGCCATGAGTACCGAGACGCTGGAGTTCCAGGCGGAGGCGCGGCAGCTGCTGGAGCTGATGGTCCATTCGATCTACTCGAACAAGGACATCTTCCTGCGGGAACTCGTCTCCAACGCCTCCGACGCCCTGGACAAGCGACGACTGGCCGGCCTCAAGGACGAGGCGCTCAAGGCGGACGACCTGCACATCGAGATCGAGGCCGACAAGGAGGCCCGCACGCTGACCGTGCGGGACAACGGCATCGGCATGTCCCGGGACGAGGTGATCGGGCTCATCGGCACCATCGCCCGCTCCGGTACCGCCGAGACGCTGCGGCGCCTCAAGGAGAGCAAGGAATCGGCGGAGCTGATCGGCCAGTTCGGGGTCGGCTTCTACTCCGTGTTCATGGTCGCCGACAGGACCACGCTGCTCACCCGCAAGGCCGGTGAGGCGACGGGCGTGCGCTGGGAGTCGACCGGCGACGGCACGTACACCGTCGAAACGGTGGAGGACGCCCCGGAGGGCACGTCGGTCTGTGTGCATCTGCGGCCCGCCGACGAGGAGGACGCGCTCCACGACTACACCGACGAGCGGAAGATCCGGGAGATCGTCAAGCGGTACTCGGACTTCATCTCCTTCCCGGTCCGCCTCGGCGGCGACACCCTCAACTCGATGAAGGCGCTCTGGGCCCGTCCGCGCGCGGAGGTGAGCGACGAGGAGTACCACGAGTTCTACCGGCACATCGGCCACGACTGGACCGACCCGCTCGAGGTCATCCAGATGCGGGCGGAGGGCACCTTCGAGTACGAGGCACTTCTCTTCCTGCCCTCGCGGGCCCCGCACGACCTCTACCAGCGCGACGCCCGGCACGGCCTCCAGCTGTACGTCAAGCGCGTCTTCATCCTCGACGACAGCCGCGAACTGCTCCCCGACCACCTGCGGTTCGTCAAGGGAGTCGTCGACGCCGCTGACCTCTCGCTGAACATCTCCCGCGAGATCCTCCAGCAGGACCGGCACATCCAGTTGATCCGCCGCCGGCTGGCGAAGAAGGTCCTGGCGTCCGTCAAGGACCTGATGAACAAGGACGCCGAGAAGTACCGCACGTTCTGGCGCGAGTTCGGGCCCGTGGTCAAGGAGGGCCTGCTCGACCCGTCCGAGGACCACAAGGCGATCCTCGACATCGCGTCGTTCGCCTCCACCGCCGGGGAGGAGCCCACCACGCTCGCCGACTACCTCGCCCGGATGCCGGAGGGCCAGGACAAGATCTACTACATGACCGGCGAAAGCCGCGGACAGATCGCGAACTCCCCCCACATGGAGGCCTTCACGGCCAAGGGGTACGAGGTGCTGCTGCTCACCGACAGAGTGGACGAGGTCTGGGTGGAGGCGGTAGGGGACCACCAGGGGACGGAGTTCCAGTCCATCGCCCGCGGTGCGGTCGACCTGCCCTCCGAGGAAGAACCGTCCGCCGAGCAGGCCGAGGCCTACACGACCATGCTGGCGTGGCTCAACGACACGCTCGACGACGTCAAGGACGTACGCCTGACGACCCGGCTCACCAGCTCACCGGCGTGCCTGGTCAGCGACACCGACGGACTCACCCCCGCCCTGGAGAAGATGTACAAGGCGATGGGCCAGGAACTGCCGCCGGTCAAGCGCATCCTGGAACTCAACCCGCAGCACCCGCTGGTCAGCGGGCTGCGGGCGGCCCACGACCAGCGCGCCGACGACCCGGCGCTGACCGGGACGGCCGAGCTGCTGTACGGCACCGCCCTGCTCGCGGAGGGCGGTGACCTGCCCGACCCGGCGCGCTTCGCCTCGCTGCTCGCCGACCGGCTGAGCAAGACCCTCTAAGCCGCGGGGCCCGCCAGGCATCCGCCTCATGGGCCGAACGGGTTGACCACCCCGGAGGGAGCAGCCGGACCACTGCTCCCTCCGGACCCCGGCACGCGCGGCCTCGCGACGTCGAGCCGGGCGCTGCGAACGCACCCGGTCGGTCGTCCCGAAGTGCAGTGCCGCGGCAGCTGATGCAGAGTCGGGGCGAGTCCCACTTGCTCTACGAAGGAGAAGAAGCATGCTTCGGCGCATCTCAATCGCACTGGCCGGTCTGCTGGCGGTCGGCTTCCTCGCCGCTGCTCCGGCGGCAGCCCACCCCAGCGACATCCACGGCTGCTTCGCGCACCAGACGCACGCCGAGGCCGGGGATGTGGCCTTCCACGACGTCACCGCCAGCTGCTGGCACGTGGGCTGACCCGCGGCCCGCGGTAAAGCCGAGGGTGGGACACCCCGTCAAGGGATGTCCCACCCTCGCGCGCGCCCGGGGGACGGCCCCCGGGGCGTGACAGTACTGTCGGCGCCATGACTGCCAATTCGCTGCGTTCCGTCACCATCGAACGGGCCGGTCCCGGCCGGTTCACCGCCACCAACGCGCGCGGGAACGTGCTGAGCTTCGACACCGGTGAGGGCACCGGGTTCACGCCGGTCGAGCTGTTTCTCGCGGCGATCGGCGGCTGCAGCGCGGCCGACGTGGAGGTCGCCACGAGCCGCCACGAAGAACCGGACACGTTCACCGTCACCGTGACCGGCAGCAAGGTCGAGGACGAGAGCGGCAACCGGCTGACGGACCTCGCGGTCACCTTCTCCGTGGCCTTCCCCGACGGCCCGTCGGCGGAACGCGCCCGCACCATCCTGCCCCGGGCCGTGAAGACGTCGCACGACCGGCTCTGCACCGTCAGCCGCACCGTCGAGGCGGGCACACCGGTCAGCGTGGCCATCTCGGACTGAGCCGGTCACTCCGCCGAGCCGGGGTCGCCGCGCCGGCCGGCGTGGAAGCGCGCCTTCTTCTGGCGATTGCCGCACGTGTTCATGTCGCACCATCTGCGGGTGCGGCTCCGGCTGGTGTCGAAGAAGGCCGCCCGGCAGGTGGGTGAGGCGCACAGGGCCAACGCCCCGTCTCGTTCACCTGCGAGGATGCTGACCGCGTCGGCGGCGATCACCCCGAGGGCATCGGCCACGCCGGACGCGGAGCCGAGCTGCCATCGCCGCGTGCCCTCGGGTGTCAGGACCGCCGCGGCGCGCCCCCGGGTGCTGCAGTCGTTGATGACGTGGACAGCGGATGCGGGGAGAGCGTCCTGGAGCGCGGCCGCTGTCGCGGCGGCGTGCACCGACTCCCTCAGTTCCCGGGCGAGGCCGAGCTGGGCGGCGGTGCAGGACGCCACCACGAGGCCGTTCACCGCCAGCCAGTCGACGAGCCGCTGCGGCGTGGGAATGCGCTCCACGGGGTTGCCGTGGCGCTCCGACAGGGTCCCCGTGAAGCTGGTCGCCAGCACGCTGCCGAGGCGGAAGCCGGGGAAATCAGTACGCATGGAACCACCTTAGCCGGTTGCGTGTCGGCGGAAGGGACGGTAGAACCGGCACAGCCGGTTCGCCTTGGTGTGCGGCCGGATCCCCGACGGCCAGGAGGTCCCATGTCCCGTCCGACCAGCGACGTCCACGCGTGTGAAGCCCGCGCCAGCGACGCCGACCTCGACGATCTGCGCGCGCGGCTGGCCGCGGCGCGACTGCCGGAGGCCGAGACCGTCCGGGGCGCCGCGCCGGGCCCGCACCGATGGGGACAAGGTGTGCCGCTCGCCGACCTCGTCGACGTCGTGAACTACTGGCGCACCGGGTACGACTGGCGGTCCTTCGAAGCGCGCCTCAACGGGATCGGCCAGTTCCGCACGACCATTGACGCGCTGGGAATCCACTTCCTGCACCGCCGGTCCGCGCGCCCGGACGCGACCCCTCTGCTCCTTAACCACGGCTGGCCGGACAGTGTCGTCCGGTTCGTCGATGTGGTGGAGGAGCTGGCGGATCCGCGCGATGCGGACGCGCCGGCGTTCCACGTCGTGGTGCCGTCGCTGCCCGGCTTCGGCTACAGCGACAAGCCGGCCACCACCGGGTGGGGAACAGAAAAGATCGCGGCCGCATGGGTGGAACTCATGCGCAGGCTCGGCTACGGCAAGTTCGTCGCCCACGGCGGCGATTGGGGAGGCAACATCACCACGGTCCTCGGCGGCAGGTTCCCGCAGAACGTACTCGGCATACACACCACGTTCGCGGAGGCGCCGCCAGGGATGACGACGGACGCCCTGACGGCGGCCGAGCGCGCGTGGGCCGAGGAGACCCGTCACTTCTGGCGCCACCGCGCGGCGTACGCGAAGCAGCAGGCGACCCGGCCGCAGACCATCGGCTACTCGCTCGTCGATTCACCGGTCGGGCTCCTTGCCTGGATCCTGGACAAGTTCGCCGAGTGGACCGACACCCGGGACAGCCCGTTCGAGACGATTCCCATGGACAGGATCCTTGACGACGTCACCCTGTACTGGCTGACGCGGACCGGCGCGTCGGCGGCCCGCATCTACTACGAGAGCCACAACTCGCTCGATCCCGGCCTGCGGGTCGACGTCCCGGCAGCACTCACGATGTACCCCCGCGACGTCGAGAAGTGCCCGCGCCCCTGGGCGCGGGAGCGATACCGGCGGATCGTCCGGTGGCGGACACCCGGAGCCGGGGGACACTTCCCGTCACTGGAGGTCCCCGAGTACTTCGTCGAAGATCTGCGGGAGGGCCTCGCGGCCGTGCTCGCAGCCCCTCGGTGACGGGGGCGGGGCCCCGCGTCACCTCACCGGCCCGGGCCGGCCACCCGGCACGGGTGCGTGCCCGGATCCGAGAGCCGTGCACGGGCCCGGGCCGGGAACCTCAGGCGAGCCCGGACAGGGATCCGACGAGGGCCAGGAACGCGCACATGGAGAAGTTGACGGCCTTGTGCTCCATGAAGATCGCGGCGAACTCCCGGATGATCGCGCTCGGCCAGAAGTAGCGGGCCGTGGGGGAGCCGATGACCTGCCCGTTGAGCTGCGTCTTGCGGGCCATGAGGGCGGCCCGGAAGGCATGGAAGTTGTTGGTGACCACCACGCAGCGGTAGTCCGGGTCGTGCTCCCGCATCAGGGCGCCGCTGAACGTCAGGTTCTCCTCGGTGGTCCGCGACTGCGTCTCGGCCAGGATCCGGTCCGCGGGGACACCCGCCTCGATCAGGTACTCGGCCATGGCCTGCCCCTCGGGACGGTCCTCATCAGGACCCTGCCCGCCGGAGGTGAGCAGGATCGGGGTGCCGCCCGCCGCGACCTGGGCCTCGTACACCGCACGGCCCTTGTCGAGCCTGCTCGCCAGCAGCGGCGGCACCTTGTTGCGGATCAGCCCGGCGCCCAGCACCACCACGAAGTCGAAGCGCCCGCGCGGCCTGAGCCAGCCGTACACCCGCGCGTACAGCAGGAAACAGGTGAAGAGGAAGGAGATGTAACCGACGACCAGGGTCGCCACCACGGTCACCGTGCCCAGCGTCCGCCAGCCGGTCGAGACGGTCGTCAGCAGCATGGCCGCGAGGCCGAAGATGCCCAGACCGGCCAGCAGGGACAGGAGATTGGCCGGGCTGCGTCCCTCCTTGCGCAGCATGGTCAGCCCGTTCCTGACCAGGAACACCGCCAGCGTGAACGCCGACAGGACCGCCAGCAGCAGGAGCGAGACGGCGATGGCCCCGGCCAGCCGGGGATGTGCCTGCCCCGCCTTCACCATCACTGCGAGCAGGCCGAAGAAGAGGGCGAAGACCAGGTAGATGCCGTTGCGAAGACGTCTGCGGTCGCGCAGCATGCTGACGACGAGGGCCAGGAGGAACACCCCGGCCGGTGCAAATACGATCATGCGGGTACGCTACGTCACCCCAGGGGCCTCTCCGGCCGCCGACGGGAGCGCCCGCGTCGGGGCCAGGTGGCGCAACCGGCCGCCCCGTACGGGTGAGAGGGCGGCGGGGCCGGTTGCCGGGAACGCACGCGGGCGGATGCGCCGGCCTCTTGCCCGCCCGACCCGTTGCCCCCCGAGGTCGCACGAGATACCGCCGCACTGCTGTAGCGCAGGTGCGCTCCGCCGGGTGACGATGTCCCCCACGCGAAGGAGGCGGTGCGTATGCCCGGTTCATCCAAGTCGATGGGGTCGCTGACCGTGGTCACGCTGGTGGTCGTTTCGGCGTACTCGGCGGCGATGGGCAGCAACGGCTGGCTGTGGTTCGGCTGGGTGGTACTCCTGCTCGCGACGGTGGGGACGGCAGCGACCACCCGCGGCCGCTGACCCGTCGGCCGCAGGCCGCCGACCCGCCGCCCGGTCAGGACCGGCTGCCGCGCGCCTGGAGCGAGGCGAGGTAGGCGTTGTACTCCTCCAGCTCCTGGTCGCCGTCCCGGTCGGCCGCCCGGTCCGTGCGCCGTGCCACCCGCTGTTCGGAGCGGTACCACTGGAAGACCAGCGCGATCAGCACCAGCACGGACGGGATCTCACTGAAGGCCCAGGCGATGCCACCCGCCGCGTTCTGATCGGCGAGTGCGTCGATACCCAGCGAGACGGGCGGGTTCTTGTACGCCTCCACCATGGGCTGGGACGCCATCATCAGCGCGATGCCGAAGAACGCGTGGAACGGCATGCCCGCGAACAGCTCCAGCATCCGCATCACATAGCCGGGGCGGTGCGGCCCCGGGTCGACACCCATGATCGGCCAGAAGAAGACCAGGCCGACGGCGAGGAAGTGCACCATCATCACGACGTGCCCGACCGTGTTGCCCATGAGCATGTCGAAGAGCGGCGTGAAGTAGAACCCGTACAGGCTGGCGATGAACAGCGGAATGGTGAAGGCCGGGTGCGTGATGATCTTCATGTACCGGCTGTGCAGCAGCGCGAGCAGCAGCTCGCGCGGGCCCTTGCGCCCCTTGCGGCCGCGCCCGGACACCGGCAGCGCGCGCAGGGCCAGGGTGATCGGTGCGCCGAGCAGCAGCAGGATCGGCGACAGCATGCTGACGATCATGTGCTGCACCATGTGCACGCTAAACATGACCATGCCGTAGTCGTTGAGCTTGGTGCACATCACGAGGAGCACGCTCAGCACGCCGACGACGAAGAAGACCGTCCGGCCCACCGGCCAGCCGTCACCGCGCCGGTTCAGCCGCACCACGCCCCACCCGTAGAGGGCGAGCGCGGCCAGGCCTCCGATCAGGAAGAAGGGATCGGGGGAGAACTCCAGGCCCCGTCCCAGCGTGAACGGCGGCAGATCCATGTTCATGCCGTGCCCGCTGTGATCCATCCGCTGACTCCTGATTCGTGCCGGTTGTCCGGTCCAGAGTAGAACCGCCCCCGGCCGCGTCGGCGGCCGGGGGCGGTTCTCAGGAGCGGGACGGGTTCAGAGCACGCATTCCGCTTCCGCGTACCGCTCCGCGGGAACCGTCTTCAGCTCCGCGACGGCGTGCGCCAGCGGCACCATCACGATGTCCGTGCCGCGCAGCGCCGTCAGCATGCCGAATTCGCCGCGGTGCGCCGCCTCCACCGCGTGCCAGCCGAACCGGGTGGCCAGTACGCGGTCGTACGCGGTCGGGGTGCCGCCGCGCTGCACATGGCCGAGGATCACCGGGCGGGCCTCCTTGCCGAGGCGCTCCTCCAGCTCGATGGCGAGCTGGTTGGCGACACCGGCGAAGCGCTCGTGCCCGTACTGGTCCTTCTTGCCGACGTTGAACTCCATCGACCCCTCGCGCGGCTTGGCGCCCTCCGCGACGACGACGATCGCGAACTTCTTGCCCGCCGAGAACCGCTTGCCGACCAGTTCGGTCAGCTCGCCGATGTCGAAGGGGCGCTCGGGGACGACGATGGCGTGCGCGCCCGCCGCCATCCCGGAGTGCAGGGCGATCCAGCCGGTGTGCCGCCCCATGACCTCGACGATCAGCACCCGCTGGTGGGACTCGGCGGTGGTCTTCAGCCGGTCCAGCGCCTCGGTGGCGACACCCACCGCGGTGTCGAAGCCGAAGGTGACGTCGGTCGACGCGATGTCGTTGTCGATGGTCTTCGGGACGCCGACGATGGGCAGCCCCGCCTCGGAGAGGAGGTGCGCTGCCTTCAGGGTGCCCTCGCCGCCGATCGGGATGATCGCGTCGAGACCGAGGTCGGCGACGTGCCCGCGGGCCGTCTCCACCCCGCCGCGCAGATGCGCCGGCTGCACCCGGGACGAGCCGAGGATGGTGCCGCCGCGCGCCAGGATGCCGTTGACGGCCTCCAGGTCGAGCGTGCGGTAGTCGCATTCGAGCAGACCGCGCCACCCGTCGTGGAAGCCGATGACCTCGTCGCCGTGATCGACGACGGCACGGTGGACGACGGAACGGATGACGGCGTTCAGGCCGGGGCAGTCGCCGCCGGAGGTGAGGACACCAATGCGCATGGCGCGAAAACCTTTGCAACGTGGGCCGAGTGACCGGACCACGTCGTCCGGGCGGGTCCCGTCACCCTACAAGCGTTGGATGACGGGACCGAACCGGATGTCCGAGGGTTGGACGTTCCTCCTGATGCCGTCTCAGGTGGGCGGCACCGCGCTCAGGCGGGCTGTGCCGCGCTGGCGATGCGCTCGGCGCGCAGCGCCTCGTACCAGCGGTCGTCGGTCGGCGGCAGCGCGTTGACATCGAGGGCCAGCTTCAGCAGCAGGTCCGCGATCTGCGGGTTGCGGGCGAGGACGGGACCGTGCATGTACGTACCGAAGACGGTGTCGTTGTACGCGCCCTCGGTGCCGTCACCGGTGCCGTTGCCCTTGCCGAGGCGGACCCGGGCGAAGGGGCGGGCGGTGGGGCCGAGGTGCGTGATGCCCTGGTGGTTCTCGAAGCCGGTGAGCTGAGGCAGGTTCAGCGGGGCGTCGATGTCGCCCAGCACGTCGCCGACGCAGCGCTCGCCCTCGCCGCGGGTGGAGATCACGTCGAGCAGACCGAGGCCCTGCTCGCGCTGCCCGAGGTCGTTGACGAACTCGTGCCCCAGGATCTGGTACCCGGCGCAGACGGAGAAGACGATCGCACCGTTGGACACGGCCCGGCTCAGGCCGCCGTCCTTGCGCAGCCGCTCGGCGGCCAGCCGCTGCGGCCGGTCCTCACCGCCGCCGATCAGATAGATGTCGCCCGACGTGGGGACGGGCTGGTCGCTGCGGACGTCCACACGCTGCACGTCCAGGCCGCGCTGGCGGGCCCGGCGCTCGACGACCAGGGCGTTGCCCTGGTCGCCGTACGTGCTCAGGAGGTCCGGGTAGATCCAGACCAGCCGCAGGCTGTTGTCGTTCATTCGAGTCATGGTCCCTGCGGCTCCTGTCAGTTGCCGACGCGGCGGCGGAGGTCCTGGAAGGCGGTGTAGTTGGCGATCGTCTCGATCAGCCCGGGCGGAGCGAGCCGCACGGCCTCGTCGAGGGTCTCGCACACCCGGAAGTCCAGGTTCGCGACTTCGAGCCGCACCGCGAGGTCCAGCTTGCGGTCGCCGAGCACGAAGATCGGGTGGCCGGCGAGCCGGGTGTAGTCGACGTCCCACAGCCAGGACGTGTCGGTGCCGTCGGCGCCGCGGGCGTTGACGGACAGGATCACCGGCGTCGGCGGCGGGTTGATCAGCGAGAACGTCTCCAGCCAGCCTGCCGGGTTCTTCGCCAGCAGCAGCCGCAGCTCACGGCCCTGGAACTGGACGACGTCGTAGCGTCCGGCCACCGCCTGCACCTGGTACATCCGCTCCAGCGCCACTTGCGGCGGTACGCCGAAGGTCGCCGCGACGGCGGCGGAGGTGGCCGCGTTCGCCTTGTTGGCGCGGCCGGGCAGCTGGAGGTGGATCGGCCAGGCGGAGCCGTGCGGGTCCAGGACGTGGTCGCCGGAGAGCACCCAGCTCGGCGTCGGGCGGCGGAAACCGCACTCGCCGCAGAACCAGTCGTCGCCGGGGCGCTGCATCACACCGCCGCAGGAGGGGCACGACCAGGCGTCGTCCTTCCACTCCTGACCGGCCGCCACCCACACCACGTTCGGCGACGAGGAGGCCGCCCACACGATCAGCGGGTCGTCCGCGTTCGCGATGACCACGGCCTTCGAACCGGCCAGCCCCTCGCGCCACTTCTCGGCCAGCATCCGGGTCTCGGCGGCCCGGTCGAGCTGGTCGCGGGAGAGGTTCAGCAGCGCGATCGCCTTGGGCGTCACGTCGCGCGCCACACCGGCGAGGTACTTCTCGTCGACCTCGATCACGCCGTACTTCGCGTCCGAGCCGCCGGCGAGGGCGGAGGTGATGCCCGCCGGCATGTTCGCGCCGAGCGCGTTGGAGACGACCGGGCCGCTGGCCCGCAGGGCCTCCGCGATCAGCCGGGTCGTCGTCGTCTTGCCGTTGGTCGCCGAGACAAGCACCACGTCCAGGTGGTTCGCGAGTCGTCCCAGCAGGTCCGGGTCGAGCCTGAGCGCGACCTTTCCGCCGATCACCGAGCCGCTGCCGCGCCCCGCGGCGCGGGACACCGCCGCCGCGGCCTTGCCTGCCGTCACGGCCAGCTTGGCCCGCGGCGACAACGGCTCCGTGTTGCCTGCCATCGTCACTTGTCCTCCTTGCATCCGGCGCCGCACTTGCCCCAGGTCCACCGGTCAACAGTCCGGGCTCAGCCTATCGAGGTCCCGCCGTCCGCCCGAACCACGGCACCCGTGGGGGAGGGTGCCGACCAGGGTCGACGGTACGGGACGCGGCGGTGAACGTACCCTTGCGTCCATGCGACACCGCCCCATTCCCGGCAGTTCCGGCACCGTACGCGCCATGACCCTGCTCGGCGCGAAGGTTCTGCACACCCCCTGCGAGACGGTCACCGACTTCGGTCCTGACCTCGCGCGCCTCGTCGAGGACATGTTCGCCACCATGTACGCGGCCGACGGCGTGGGCCTCGCCGCGAACCAGATCGGCGAGCGGCTGCGGGTCTTCGTCTACGACTGCCCCGACGACGAGGAGGTCCGCCACCTGGGCCATGTGGTCAACCCGCGCCTGGTGGAGGCCGAAGGGCCTGTCGTACGGGGGCCGGAGGGCTGCCTGTCCCTGCCGGGTCTCGAGGCGGGCACACCGCGCTTCGACCATGCGGTCGTCGAGGGGTTCACGGTGAAGGGCGAGCCGGTCACCGTGACCGGTACGGGGTTCTTCGCGCGGTGTCTGCAGCACGAGTGCGACCACCTCGACGGGAAGGTGTATCCGGACCGGCTCACGGGGTGGCGGAAGGTGAAGGTGCTGCGGGAGGTACGGAAGGCGCCGTGGGGACGGGGCGGGTAGGGGGCGGTGAGTACGGAGCCGGGGCGGGCGGGGGTGCGGTGTGCGGCTCCGCCGGGGGCCGCCCCCTTGCCCGCCCTTCCCCAAGCTCTCGGCTTCGCTCGAGCAGGGGAGGCCCCACTCGCCCCCGGGGGGCGGCCCCGCCGCCCAAGGGAGCGTTGGCGGACCCGCCGTCCAAGGGGGAGAGCTTCTCAGAAGCCCGGGCCGCCGGGGCGGTCGCCGGCGGCGGCGAGTCTGCCCCACAGCAGATCGGCGAGGCTGGTCACCAACGCGGCGCGCGAGCACGGGCGTTCGCCGAGCCACCAGTCGCCGGCGGCGTGCATCATGCCGACGATGCCGTGGCCCCAGACGCGGGCCAGCTGCTCGCTGTCGGGGCCGAGGTCCACCCGCTCGGCGATCACCTCTGCCAGTTCCTCGCCCATCCGGCGCAGCAGCGGCGCCGAGTGCCGCCCGACGTCGAAACCCTGCTCGGGCTGCGGAGCGGTGGCGTCCTCGGCCGGGTGCATCAGGAAGCGGTAGACCTGCGGACGGGCCTCGATCGCGGCGAGATAGGTGTCGAGCGTGCGCTCCACCCGCTCGCGGCGGTCGGCCGGGGCGTCCAGCGCCGCACGCAGGGCGGCGAGCAGGGCGTCGGTGTGGCGCTTGGCGAGCGCGCGGTAGAGGCCGCCCTTGTCGCCGAAGTGCCGGTAGAGGATGGGCTTGGTGATGCCCGCCTCGGCAGCTATCGCGTTCATCGACGCCTGCGGCCCGTCCCTGAGCACCACCCGGTCCGCCGCTTCGAGCAGTTCGCGCCGCCGGCGCTCCGCCGACGAACGCTGCGCGGCGGACTGCCCGGTCTGCCGCGCGACCTCGTGTGTGGTGTCCATCGTGTGCTCTCCCCGCCCCAAGCGAATCCGTACCGTGCCCCCCGCGCAACGTAACACTGCCCGTCCCCGGCAACCTGTTGACAGGGGCTACTCGCGGGTAACACACTCGGGTTACCGCAAGTAACGTGCACGCGCTGGAGGGCACATGACCGAGTTCACGCTCGATCTCAACGACGACCAGAAGCAGGTCCGCGACTGGATCCACGGTTTCGCCGCGGAGGTGATGCGTCCGGCCGCCGCCGAGTGGGACGAGCGTGAGGAGACCCCGTGGCCGGTGATCCAGGAGGCGGCCAAGGTCGGAATCTACTCGCTCGACTTCTACGCGCAGCAGTACTTCGACCCTACGGGGCTCGGCATCCCCATGGCTATGGAAGAACTGTTCTGGGGCGATGCGGGAATCGGACTCTCCATCGTCGGCACGGGACTCGCGGCCGTCGGTGTCCTCGCCAACGGCACCGAGGAGCAGATCGGCACCTGGATACCCCAGATGTACGGCGACGCCAACGACGTGAAGGTCGCCGCCTTCTGCTCCTCCGAGCCCGACGCCGGATCCGACGTCGCCTCGATGCGCACCCGCGCCGTGTACGACGAGGCCAAGGACGAGTGGGTCCTCAACGGCACCAAGACCTGGGCGACCAACGGCGGCATCGCCAACGTCCACGTGGTCGTGGCGTGCGTGGACCCCGCCCTGGGGTCGAAGGGGCACGCCTCCTTCATCGTTCCGCCGGCCACCCCCGGCCTGTCCCAGGGCCAGAAGTTCAAGAAGCACGGCATCCGGGCCTCCCACACGGCGGAGGTCGTCCTGGAGGACGTCCGCGTCCCGGGCTCCTGTCTGCTCGGCGGCAAGGAGAAACTGGACGAGCGCCTGGCACGGGCCCGCGAGCGGGCGGCGAAGGGCGGCGGCGAGCGTGTGAAGAACGCGGCGATGGCCACCTTCGAGGCATCCCGCCCCGCTGTCGGCGCGATGGCGGTGGGCACCGCTCGCGCCGCGTACGAAGTCGCACTCGACTACGCCAGGACCCGCGAGCAGTTCGGCCGCCCGATCATCGACAACCAGGGCGTCGCCTTCCAGCTCGCCGACATGCGTACCCAGATCGACGCGGCACGGCTGCTGGTGTGGCGGGCGTCCTGGATGGCCGTCTCCGGGAAGCCGTTCACCGCGGCTGAGGGCTCGATGTCGAAGCTGTACGCGAGCGAGGTGGCGAAGAAGGTGACGGCGCAGGCGATACAGATCCTGGGCGGCAACGGCTACACGCGGGAGTATCCGGTGGAGCGGATGCACCGGGACGCGGCCATCTACACCATCTTCGAGGGCACGAGCGAGATCCAGCGCCTGGTCATCGCCCGGACCCTGTCGGGCATGCCGATCCGCTAGGGCACGGGCCGGCGGGGGGCGGGGTGTGCTTCATTCGGGCGGGGGAGGGGTAGTCCTGCGGCGAACGGGCACTCGCGGATGCGGGGCGTGGATCCGTACGGCCCTCACCGGCCCCGAGGCAGAAGTGAGTGCACGTCATGCAGGACTGGATCTATTGCGTGAACCCGACCCTGGCGAGCGCGGGCGGAGAACCGGAAACCAAGGAGTACGTGCGTGAACTCGCCGCGACACGGCCGGAGATGGTGCTGTGCCTGGCTGCCCGCCGCTACCTGGAGCCGGGGGACCGCATCTGGATCTACTTCGCCACACCGGTGAAGGAGATCGCCGCCCTGACGGTGGTGGCGGCCGTCCCGAAGGAGGAACCGGGGGACGCCCGGTACCCCTGGAAGGTCACCACAGTCCTGCATCCGAAGGCGACCCGAGCTCTCTACAACCGCCCGGTTCCCCTTGCCGCCCTGGCCAACCAGCACCCCCAGGGGGTCATCCGCGCGAAGCCCGCAGACGTGCCGCTGCTCGAAGCGCACGCGGAGCTCTGAGGGGGCTGGGGGGAGAGGCGGGCCCGCCGCCCGCGCGGTCGAAGGCGGGGCGAGGCGGCCCGGACGGGAGGCGAGCGCGTACACCACGACCAAGGCGCCTGTCTCCGTGAAGGAGGCGCCTTGGCCGTGCCCTCGGGCCGTCGGGATCAGGCAGGCAGATGGGCCTCGATGGCCGATACGAGCACCGAGTCATCCGGCTCGGTGCGCGGCCGGAAGCGGGCCACCGGCGCGCCGTCCGTGCCGACGAGGAACTTCTCGAAGTTCCACTGCACGTCCCCGGCCTCGCCCTCCGCGTCCGCGAACTGCGTCAGCTCGGTGTACAGCGGGTGCCGGTGCTCCCCGTTGACCTCGGTCTTCTCCAGGAGCGGGAACGTCACCCCGTAGCTCGCCGCGCAGAACGTGGCGATCTCCTCCGCACTCCCGGGCTCCTGTCCGGCGAACTGGTTGCACGGCACACCGAGCACGGTGAACCCCCGGTCCGCGTAGGTCTTCTGGAGCTCCTCCAGCCCGTTGTACTGCGGCGTCAGACCGCACTTGGACGCGACGTTCACGACCAGGACCGCCTTCCCCTTGTGGGCCGCCAGACTCGTCGGCTCGCCGTCCAGGGTGTGCAGCGGGATGTCGTACAGGCTCATGCGCTGTGTCCTCCTCGGTTGCTCGGGAGCATCGATCCTCCCGGAACCGCAGGCTAACGCGCGCGTCCGGCAACCGGACCCCGCTGTCGGGTATCCGGCCATCCGGCCGGGCCCGGCAGCCCCGGCGTACCGCGGCGCTGTCAGTGGTGCCTCCTACGCTCGTGACCATGAGCAGATGGCTGAACGATCCCCAGGTGCTTCAGGAGCAGGCGGCGGAGTACCGGGTCCTGGCCGCGCGGGGCGACCTGCGCGGACTGGCGGTGGCGGTGATGAAGGCGGCCTGCCGCAACGGGTCGATGACCGGTCCGGGCGAGGCGAACATGGAGCTGCTGCGCGCGCTCCCCGACGCGGACCGGCTCGCGCTGGGGCGGATGTGGGCCGACTGGCTGCCCACGGTCCGCGACGAAGGGCCCGACGTCTTCGCGCAGTTCGGCCGCGACGCTGACTACCTGCGCGCCGAGCTGCTCGCGGTGGCGAGCGGCGTGGTCCGGGGGCTCGACTCCGGACTCCTCGCCGCCGAGCGGCAGGCCAGGCTCTCCGCGCTGGGCACCCAGTTCATGATCACGAACGGCAACCGGGACTGGGAGCTGGCCGCCGCCGAGCTGGCCGCCGGACGGCCGCCCGGGCCCGACGTCCTCGCGGTGTTCCGGCGCTCCGTCCTCGACTACCACGACGAGCCCGCCATGCGGGAGGTGATCGCGGCGATGCCCGGCCCCCCGCTCAACCCGGGGGAACCGTGGGCAGACCGGGCGCTCGAGGACCTGACCGCGGAGGGCGAGCCCTGGGAGCGGCTGCTGGCCCACCGGGCCCCGCTCACCGCCCGTACGCCCTCGCCGAGGTGGGCCCGCACCGGCCGCGAGCTGCTCGCCGCCGCGGGCCCCGAGGAGGTCCGCCACCGCGTCCACAGCTGGTTCTCGCTCGCCGCCCTGCCCCGGCCGGTCCCGCTGCGTGGCCACCAGTACGGGGACCTCGACTTCGCCCACCGCCCCGACCCCCACAACTCCCAGGCCCTGCGCGGCCTGGCGTGGCTGCTCTCGCTGCTGCCGCCCGCCCCCGGCACGGCAGCCGCCCTGGCCCGTCTCACCGACACCGCGCTCACCCCGCTGCCCAGCGGCGCGCCGACCGCCCCCGAGGTGGCCGACGCGGCGGTCGTGGCACTGGGCCTTTCCGGCGGCGCGGACGCCCGCGCCGCACTGGAGGACCTGGCCGGGCGGGTGCGCCACCGGGTGGTCGCCCGCCGTATCGGCACCGCCCTCGCCCTGGGCTGAGTCGGGCGGCCCCCACAGGGCCCCTGCACGGGGGTCAGCGGCGGGCGGCGGCGAGGTGGTGGACCGTACAGGCGGCGGCTGCTCCGGCGGCGTACCAGAAGAGGTCCGGGGGTTGAAGGTCGAGCCGAGGACCAGCCGTGCCACCGCGCTTCGCGCGCTCAACTCGGCAGGCAGGGAGGTGAGTTGCGCGAACTCCACCGCCCAGCTGAGCGCCAGGGCCGATGCGGCCGCGACGAGCGGGGCCACCCGGGGGAGCACGGCGACCACCAGCGCGTAGAGCAGGACCGTGTAGAGCGCGTCCCCCGCGTACTTGGCGAAGTCTCCCGAGCCACCCGCCCGGATGCCGAGCGCGGCGGCGATCACGAGCGCCGCCGCCCCCAGCGCCCCCAGACGCACCCGGATCAATCGGTCAGCTTCCGGAAGAGACCCTCCTGGACCACCGACACCAGCAGCCGGCCTTCGCGGTCGTAGATCCGGCCGCGCGCCAGCCCCCGTCCGCCGGTCGCGATCGGCGACTCCTGGTCGTACAGGAACCACTCGTCCGCCCGGAAGGGGCGGTGGAACCACATCGCGTGGTCCAGCGAGGCGATGTCGAAGTTGCGCGAACCCCACAGCGGCTCGACCGGCAGCCGCACCGCGTCCAGGAGGGTGGTGTCCGAGGCGTACGCCAGGGCACAGGTATGGACCAGCTGGTCGTCGCCGAGCGGGCCGACCGCCCGCATCCACACCGCGCTGCGCGGCTCCGCGCCCTCGATCTCCTCACGGGTCCAGCGCAGGCCGTCCACGTACCGGATGTCGAACGGCTGGCGGCGGGCGATCCGCTCCAGGGCCTCCGGCAGCTCGCCCAGGTGGTCGCGGATCTCCTCGGCGACCGTCGGGAGCGACTCGGGGTCCCGCAGCTCGCGGCGGGGCGGCAGCTGGTGCTCGATGCCGCCCTCCTCCGGCTTGTGGAAGGAGGCCGTCAGGTTGAAGATCGTGCGGCCCTGCTGGACCGCCGTCACCCGGCGGGTGGTGAAGGAACGGCCGTCGCGCACCCGCTCCACCTGGTAGACGATCGGCACACCGGGACGCCCCGGGCGCAGGAAGTACGCGTGCAGCGAGTGCACCGGGCGGTCGCCGTCCGTGGTGCGGCCCGCCGCGACCAGCGCCTGACCCGCCACCTGCCCGCCGAACACCCGCTGGAGGTGCTCCTGCGGGCTGCGGCCACGGAAGATGTTGACCTCGATCTGCTCCAGGTCGAGCAGATCGACGAGTCTCTCGGCCGGGTTCGTCATGGATGTGGTTCCTGTTCTCTCGAGAGGGGGCCGGCCCGGCGCGGTCCGCCGGGCGGGCCCTGGAGCCGGGCGACTAGAGCTGGCCGACGGAGGTGACGCGGACGACCGCCCGCGCCTGCTCGTCGGATGCCGCCAGGTCGACCTCGGCGCTGATGCCCCAGTCATGGTCGCCCGCCGGGTCGGCGAACGCCTGCCGGACCCGCCACAGACCGTGCGCCGCGTCCTCCTCGATCATCAGCAGCTTCGGGCCGCGCGCGTCCGGGCCGGTACCGAGGTCGTCGTGCTCGTCCCAGTAGGCGTCCATCGCCTCGCCCCACGCGTCCTCGTCCCAGCCGGACTCCGCGTCCATCTCGCCGAGCGTGCGGACGTGGTCCAGGGCCGCCAGCTCGACCCGGCGGAACATGGCGTTGCGCACCAGGACCCGGAAGGCCCGCGCGTTCGCCGTGACCGGCTTGACCTGGTCGGCCTTCTCCTGCGCCTGCTCGGCGGTCTCCACCTCGGGGTTGGCCAGCTGCTCCCACTCGTCGAGGAGGGAGGAGTCGACCTGGCGGACCAGCTCGCCCAGCCAGGCGATGAGGTCCTGGAGGTCCTCCGACTTGATGTCGTCGGGGATGGTGTGCTCCAGAGCCTTGTACGCGCTCGCCAGATAGCGCAGCACGATGCCCTCGGTGCGCGCCAGCTCGTAGTGCGAGGTGAACTCGGCGAAGGTCATGGCCCGTTCGTACATGTCCCGGATCACCGACTTGGGGGAGACCGGGTGGTCGCCGACCCACGGGTGACTCGTGCGGTAGACGTTGTACGCGTGCCACAGCAGCTCTTCGAGGGGTTTGGGGTAGGTGATCTCCTGGAGGCGCTCCATCCGCTCCTCGTACTCCATGCCGTCGGCCTTCATCTGGCCGATCGCCTCGCCGCGCGCCTTGTTCTGCTGGGCGCCCAGGATCTGCCGAGGGTCGTCAAGCGTGGACTCCACGACGGACACCATGTCCAGCGCGTACGACGGGGACTCGGCGTCCAGCAGGTCGAAGGCGGCCAGGGCGAACGTCGACAGCGGCTGGTTGAGCGCGAAGTCCTGCTGGAGGTCGACGGTGAGGCGGACGATACGGCCGTCCGCGTCGGGGGTGGACAGGCGCTCGACCACACCGCCGTCCAGCAGCGAGCGGTAGATCGCGAGGGCGCGGCGGATGTGCCGCAGCTGCGCCTTGCGCGGCTCGTGGTTGTCCTCCAGCAGACTGCGCATCGCATCGAAGGCGTTTCCCGGCCGGGCGATGACCGACAGCAGCATGGTGTGGGTGACACGGAAACGGCTGGTCAGCGGCTCGGGGTCGGAGGTGATCAGCTTGTCGAAGGTGGTCTCGGACCAGGCGACGAAGCCCTCGGGCGCCTTCTTCCTGACCACCTTGCGGCGCTTCTTCGGATCGTCGCCCGCCTTGGCAAGCGACTTCTCGTTCTCCACCACGTGCTCGGGCGCCTGCGCGAGAACGAAGCCCGCGGTGTCGAAGCCGGCCCGCCCGGCCCGGCCCGCGATCTGGTGGAACTCCCGCGCGCGCAGGGTCCGCACCCGGGTGCCGTCGTACTTCGTCAGCGCGGTGAAGAGCACCGTGCGGATGGGAACGTTGACGCCCACGCCCAGGGTGTCCGTACCGCAGATGACCTTCAGCAGACCGGCCTGCGCCAGCTTCTCGACCAGTCGCCGGTACTTGGGCAGCATGCCCGCGTGGTGCACCCCGATGCCGTGACGGACGTACCGGGAGAGGTTCTGGCCGAACTTGGTGGTGAAGCGGAAGTTGCCGATCAGGTCGGCGATCTTCTCCTTCTCCTCCTTGCTGCACATGTTGATGCTCATCAGCGACTGCGCCCGCTCGACGGCCGCCGCCTGCGTGAAGTGCACGATGTAGACCGGCGACTGCCTGGTGTCCAGGAGCTCGGTGAGCGTCTCCGTGATCGGCGTCATCCGGTACTCGTACGAGAGGGGGACCGGGCGGGTCGCCGAGCGCACGACCGCGGTCGGCCGCCCGGTCCGCCGGGTCAGGTCCTTCTCGAACATCGAGACGTCGCCGAGCGTCGCCGACATCAGGATGAACTGTGCCTGCGGCAGCTCAAGGATCGGGATCTGCCAGGCCCAGCCGCGGTCCGCCTCCGCGTAGAAGTGGAACTCGTCCATCACGACCTGGCCGATGTCCGCGTGCTTGCCGTCCCGCAGCGCGATCGAGGCGAGCACCTCGGCCGTGCAGGCGATGACCGGGGCGTCGGAGTTCACCGAGGCGTCGCCGGTGAGCATGCCGACGTTCTCGTGACCGAACAGCTTGGCCAGCTCGAAGAACTTCTCCGACACCAGTGCCTTGATCGGCGCCGTGTAGAAGGTGACCTTGTCCTGGGCCAGCGCCGTGAAGTGCGCACCCGCCGCGACCAGGCTCTTTCCGGAACCGGTCGGCGTTGACAAGATCACATTCGCGCCGGTGACCACCTCCATCAGCGCCTCCTCCTGCGCCGGGTACAGGGTGATGCCCTGCCCCTCGGCCCAGGACGAGAAGGCCTCGAAGAGGGTGTCGGGGTCGGCGTTCGGCGGGAGCTGATCGATAAGGGTCACGCCCCCATCTTGCCTGGCGTCGTCACGGATCGGACAACCGGAGGGCGACGCCAAGATCATCCTGGATAGGGTGGCGGGTCAGCCCATCGAAGGCCGGGTGCCAACTCGGCCGCCCGGCACAGGCAATGGGGACACCACAGCAAAATGGGGCGGGTACGACCATGATGGGACCGGCGCACTCACTGTCAGGGGCAGCGGCCTGGCTGGGGGTGGGTGCCGCGGCCGCCGCCGCGGGCCACGCCATGCCGTGGCCCGTACTGGTCGTCGGCGCGCTGGTCTGCGCGGGCGCCGCGCTCGCCCCCGATCTCGACCACAAGGCGGCGACCATCTCGCGCGCCTTCGGACCGGTCTCGCGGCTGCTCTGCGAGATCGTCGACAAACTCTCGTACGCCGTCTACAAGGCGACCCGCACCACGTCCGACCCCCGCCGCTCCGGCGGCCACCGCACCCTCACCCACACCTGGGTGTGGGCGGTCATGGTCGGCGGCGGCTGTTCGGCGGCGGCGATCTCGGGCGGCCGCTGGGCGGTGCTCGCGATCCTCTTCGTGCATCTGGTGCTCGCGGTGGAGGGGCTGATGTGGCGGGCCGCCCGGGTCTCCAGCGACGTACTGGTCTGGCTGCTCGGTGCGACCAGCGCCTGGACCCTGGCCGGGGTGCTGGACAAGCCCGGCAACGGTGCGGACTGGCTGTTCACCGCGCCGGGGCAGGAGTACCTGTGGCTCGGTCTGCCGATCGTGCTCGGCGCGCTCGTGCACGACATCGGGGACGCCCTGACCGTCTCCGGCTGCCCGATCCTCTGGCCGATCCCGATCGCGGGCAAGCGGTGGTACCCGCTGGGGCCGCCGAAGGTGATGCGGTTCCGGGCGGGGAGCTGGGTGGAGCTGAAGGTGCTGATGCCGGTGTTCATGCTGGCCGGCGGGGTGGGCGGAGCGGCGGCGCTCGGGTTCATCTGAGCCCCGGGGGGCGGGGGCGAGTGAGGGGACGGGGGAGTCGCAGCGGCCCCGCCCCCCGAGGGGACGGCGGGGCCGGGCGGGTCAGCCGTGCCAGGAGCGCCAGAGGGCTGCGTAGGTGCCGTTCGCGGCGACCAGGGCGTCGTGGCTGCCCAGCTCGGTGATGCGGCCCTCCTCCACGACCGCGATCACCTCCGCGTCGTGCGCCGTGTGCAGCCGGTGCGCGATGGCGATGACCGTGCGGCCGTCCAGGACGCGGGCCAGCGAGCGTTCCAGATGGCGGGCCGCCCGCGGGTCGAGGAGTGAGGTCGCTTCGTCCAGGACCAGCGTGTGCGGGTCCGCGAGCACCAGGCGGGCCAGCGCGACCTGCTGCGCCTGGGCCGGGGTCAGTGCCAGGGACCCCGAGCCGACCTCCGTGCCGAGACCGTCTTCCAGGGCACGGGCCCAGCCGTCCGCGTCGACCGCCTCCAGCGCCGCCCACAGTTCGGCGTCGCCCGCTCCCGTACGGGCGAGCCGGAGGTTGTCCCGGAGCGTGCCCACGAAGACGTGGTGCTCCTGGTTGACCAGAGCGACGTGCGTACGGACACGTTCGGCCGGCATCTGTGACAACTGCGCCCGGCCGAGGGTGAGTTCACCCGTGCGTGGCGCGTAGATCCCCGCCATCAGGCGGCCCAGCGTGGACTTGCCCGCGCCGGAGGGGCCGACCAGGGCGACCCGGGTGCCCGGGGCCACGTCCAGCGACACCTGGTGCAGGACGTCGACGCCCTCCCGGTACCCGAAGTGCACGTCCTTCGAGCGGAGGTGCCGCCCGTCGGGGACCACCGTCTCGTCACCGGCGTCCGGCTCGATCTCCCGTACGCCCACCAGCCGGGCCAACGACACCTGGGCGACCTGGAGTTCGTCGTACCAGCGCAGGATCAGGTTCACCGGATCGACCAGCATCTGGGCGAGCAGCGCGCCCGTCGTCAGCTGGCCCACGGTCAGCCACCCCTGGAGGACGAAGACCCCGCCGATGACGACCGACGCACCCAGGATGGTGATGTGGGTGATGCTGACGACGGGGAAGAGGACGGTACGCAGCCACAGCGTGTACTGCTCCCACGCCGTCCACTCCTTGACCCGCCGGTCCGACAGCGCCACCCGCCGCGCGCCGAGGCGGTGCGCCTCGATGGTGCGGCCCGCGTCGACGGTCTCGGCGAGGACCGCGGCGACCGCCGCGTACCCGGCCGACTCCGAGCGGTACGCCGACCCGGCCCGCTTGAAGTACCAGCGGCAGCCGGTGATCAGTACGGGCAGGGCCAGCAGGACCGCCAGGGCGAGCGGCGGCGCGGTCACCGTAAGGCCGGTGATCAGCAGAGCCGCCCACACCACGCCGATCGCGAGCTGGGGCACCGCCTCGCGCATCGCGTTGGCGAGGCGGTCGATGTCGGTGGTGATGCGGGAGAGGAGGTCGCCGGTGCCTGCCCGCTCCAGCACGCCGGGCGGCAGGCCCACCGCGCGGACCAGGAAGTCCTCACGGAGGTCGGCGAGCATCTCCTCGCCCAGCATCGCGCCGCGCAGCCTGGTCTGCCCCACGAACAGTGCCTGGACCAGCAGCGCCGCGGCGAACAGCCCGGCGGTCAGCGGGAGCCGGACGTCCTGTGTGCCCGCCGTCAGATCCTCGATGACACCGCCGAGCAGGTAGGGGCCCACCATCGAGGCGACCACGGCGAGCGTGTTGAGGGCGACGAGGGTGACGAACGCCGTCCGGTGACGGCGCAGCAGGCTGCCCACGTACGACCGTACGGTGGCCGGGCTGCCCACGGGCAGGGTGGTGGCCGTCTCGGGGGCAGCCGGGTCGTACTCCGGGGGCGGCACCCCGATCCGGCGGGTCCGGGGTGCGCCCCGGGTGGCGGTGGCGCTCATGCCGACTCCTCGATTTCCTCGCGTACCTTCAGCTCACGTACTTCCGCCGCGCGCTCTTCCCCGGCGATCTCCTCGTCCGTCTCGCGGGTGACGACCGCCCGGTAGCGCGGCTCGGTGCGCAGCAGCTCGCGGTGCTCGCCGACCGCCACGACCTCTCCCTCGTGGACGAGGACGACGCGTTCCGCCTGGTCGAGCAGCAGCGGGGAAGAGGCCAGGACCACGGTCGTACGACCGGACCTGAGCCGCCTGACACCCGCTGCCACCCGGGCTTCTGTGTGCGAGTCGACGGCGGACGTCGGGTCGTCGAGGACGAGGACCTCCGGGTCGGTCACCAACGACCGTGCCAGGGCGAGCCGTTGGCGCTGCCCGCCGGAGAGCGACCGGCCGCGTTCGGTGATCCTGGTGTTCATCGGGTCGCCGTCCGGGTCGACCGACGCCTGGGCGAGCGAGGCCAGCACGTCGGCGCACTGCGCGGCCGCGAGGGCGTCCTCGGCGGACACGCTTCCGGACGCCGGTACGTCGAGCAGTTCGCTCAGCGTCCCCGACAGCAGTACCGGGTCCTTGTCCTGGACCAGGACCGAGGCGCGCGCCGCCTCCAGCGGGAGATCGTCGAGGGCGACTCCGCCGAGCACGACGGAGGCGGGCTTCGCCTCGGCGGTCGTCGTGCCAGGGCCCTCGCCGCCCTCCGCGGCGCTTCCCGCCGAGCGGTCGGACCCGCCCTCCCGGTCGTCCTGCGCACCGCCGGGCCCGTCCTCCCTGTCCTCCTCCGCGGCGTGCCCGCCGAGGCGGTCCGCGAGCCGTCCCGCCACGTCCGGGTCGCCGCACACCACGGCCGTGAACCGGCCGGCCGGTGCCAGCAGTCCCGTCACCGGGTCGTACAGGTCGCCCGTCGGGAACTGCGAAGCGCCAAGACCGTCGCCGGGCGCGGTGCGGCGCAGCCCCAGCACACGGGCGGCGCGCTTCGCGGACGGCTTGGAGAAGGAGTACGCCATGGCGATCTCCTCGAAGTGGCGCAGCGGGTACATCAGGAGGGTGACCGCGCTGTAGACGGTGACCAGTTCGCCGACGGTCACCGTTCCCGCGCGGGCGAGCGTGGACCCGTACCAGACCACCCCCACCAGGAGCAGTCCCGGCAGCAGTACCTGGACCGCGGCGATCAGTGCCCACATGCGGGCACTGCGGACGGCGGCCTTCCTGACGTCCTGCGAGGCCTCGCGGTAGCGGTCGAGGAAGAGCTCTTCGCCGCCGATGCCCCGCAGTACGCGCAGGCCCGCGACGGTGTCGGACGCCAGCTCCGTCGCCCTGCCCGCCTTCTCCCGCTGCTCGTCCGCGCGCTTGGTCGCCCGGGGGAGCAGGGGCAGCACGGCGAGGGCCAGGGCGGGAACGCCGACCGCGACGACCACGCCGAGCGCGGGCTGGTAGATCACCAGGCCCACACAGACGATCACCAGTGCCGCCACGGCCGCCGCGAACCGCGACAGCGCCTCGACGAACCAGCCGATCTTCTCCACGTCCCCGGTGGACACCGCGACCACCTCGCCCGCCGCGACCCGGCGGGTCAGCGCCGAGCCCAGCTCGGCGGTTCTGCGGGCCAGGAGTTGCTGCACGCGGGCGGCAGCGGTGATCCAGTTGGTGACGGCCGTGCGGTGCAGCATGGTGTCGCCGACCGTGACGGCCACGCCGAACAGGGCCAGCACCCCGGCGGCCAGCGCGAGCCGCCCGCCCGAGCGGTCGACGACCGCCTGCACGGCCAGGCCCACGCCGAGCGGCAGTCCGGCCACGCCGAGCTGGTGCAGCAGCCCCCAGCTCAGGGACTTGAGCTGGCCGCGCAACTGGTTGCGGCCCAGCCAGAAGAGGAAACGGCCCCCTGAACGGACATCGGGTTCGCCGGGGTCTTTGAATGGGAGATCTTGGATGTGCATGAGGCCCTACGGCTCGGTGTGTCGGCTGTGGAGTCGGGGTGAGCGGATGGCGCAAACCGTGCAAGGTTCGCGCTCCGCCCCCCGCCGCGGCAATCGATTTATGTCCGCGAGCACCCGGAACGCGCCAATCCCCGCCGTGCGGCGTGCGGTGCGCCCTGGCGCCGCGTCGCGTCCCGCGCTTCACTCCTGTCGCATGAGACAACGACGAGTCATGTCCATGGTGAGCAGTCTCGCGCTGGCCGCCGGAGCCCTGCTGGGGGTGGCGCCCACCGCCACCGCAGGTGTGACACCCACCGCCGTCACGGGCCCGGCGGGCGCCGCCGAGCCACCGCCCGCGGAGTTCGGCAATGACTGGCACGACCCGCTGAGCGCGGCACCGCCCGTCACCAGGCCGCACACCCGCTCCTGCGAAGTCGCTCTGGGCGAGGCGCAGTTCCGCGACTTCACGCCGTACAGGGGCCGTTACACCCCGCCCGCCGGGTGCGGCGGCCGGTGGAGCAAGGTGGTGCTGCGGCTGGAGGGCAAGGTCAAGGGCCGCCAGTACGACCGGCTGGGATACCTGCACGTCGGCGGGGTGGAGGTCCTGCGCACCTCCACCCCGCAGCCCTCGCCCGACGGCATCACCTGGGCCGTCGAGAAGGACGTCACCCGCTACAGCGACACCTTCCGCCGCACGCAGGACGTCGAGATGCTCATCGGCAACGTCGTCAACGAGACGTACACCGGCATCATCGACGTGAAAGCGACGCTGACCTTCTACGCGGCCGGGGGCCGCACCCCGCCCGCGGCCGTTCCCGACCGCGTCCTCACCCTCCAGGGTCCGGACGGCAACTCCCTCACCACGCCCCGCAACACGCGGCGCGTGCTCGCCGAGGTGTACGCCACCGGCTCCGGCGGCGGCTGCGAGGAGTACTGGTACCTCGCGGTGCCCGAGCAGGCGCCGTACTCCTGCAAGACGCCAGGAGGACCGTACCGGGAGGTGCAGATCAAGGTCGACGGGCAACTCGCCGGCATCGCCGCACCCTTCCCGACGGTCTGGACGGGCGGATGGTCCAACCCGTTCCTCTGGTACGTCGTCCCCGGCCCGCGCGCCCTCGACGTCAAGCCCGTCCAGTACGACCTGACCCCCTTCGCCGGGCTCCTCAACGACGGACGCCCGCACAAGGTCGAGGTGGGCGTCGTCGGCGTGCCGGCGGGGCAGACCGGCTGGAGCACCCCGGTGAACATCCTCCTCTGGCAGGACCACGGCTCCCGCGTCCTCACCGGCGGACTGACCCGGCACGCCGAGGGCACACCGGTCAACTCCCCCCGCTACACACCGGGCACCGAGCACCGGGTCGACGTCCGCGCCGGCCACCGGCTGACCGTGGCCGGGTACCTGGACACCTCGCGCGGACGTGTCGAGACCCACGTCGACCGCACCCTCACCCACACCTCGGTCCACCGCTGGACCGACGGCGAAACGCTGGACGCGCTCAAGGGCGACTGGAAGGACCACGAGACGGTCACCACCGGGGGCGGCCACGACGCGGCGCGGGCCGTCGAGACGCGCCGTACCTACACCATGGACGGCACCACCACCCTCGGCGCGGGCGACCGGCTGCGGACCGTGCTGTCCCTGGGCGACAAGGCCGACACCCTGACGTCGGTGAACGGCCGCCGGACCGCGGCCACCCGGCTCGACGACGTCTACCGGGGCGATGCCACGTACACCGCGAACGTGCCGCGCGACCAGCGCCGCGCGGTCGCCACGACGGGTGAGCGCTACCGCCTCTACGGCTCGGACGGTACGTGCCACGACCGGAGCGTGACCACGGTGCAGGGAACACTGGTGGAGGACCGCAGGCGCTGCTGACACGGGTGAGGGGTGCGGACCCGCCGGTCCGCACCCCTCGGCCTCCTCACCGCGTCAGGTCCCTCCCCGCGTCAGGCGGCCGGCTTCTTCGAGTCGACGCCGGGGCGGGCCTTCTTCCACTCGCCACGGGTGAAGTCCGGGATCTGCTGCGGGGCGCCCTGGGCCCGGATCGAGAGGTGGCTCAGCGGCACCGGCGCCGTCCAGGTCGCCGCGTCGTACACGTCGAAGTCCGGTACCAGACCCAGCTGCATGCACTGCATCAGCCGGAAGACCATGAGGTAGTCCATGCCGCCGTGGCCGCCGGGCGGGTTGGCGTGCTCCTTCCACAGCCAGTGGTCCCACTCGGCGGCGTACTTCCCGAAGTCGTCCCACCGGTCGTCGGTGTTGGCAGGCTCCAGATAGATCCGCGCCGGGTAGTCCTCGAAGACGCCGAGGGTGCCGCCCAGGCTGTTGATCCTGCTGTACGGGTGCGGCGTCGACACGTCGTGCTCCAGGCGGATCACCCGGCCCTTGGCGGTCTGGACGAGGCTGATCGTACGGTCGCTCCCGATGTACGACTCCTTCCAGCTGGGGTCGCCCGGCGGCATGTGCTTCGCGCGGTACTCGGCCAGGCCGCGCGCGGGGGAGCCCATACTGACGACGCTGACCGCGCGGTCGCCCCGGTTGACGTCCATGTAGTTGCCGACCGGACCGAAGCCGTGGTTGGGATAGAGGTCCCCGCGCAGCCGGGTGTGCCACAGCCGGCGCCACGGGCCCTCGTAGTAGTCGGGGTCGAACATCAGGCCGCGCAGGTCGTGGTTGTAGGCGCCCGCTCCGTGCAGCAGCTCACCGAAGAGGCCCGCGTGGGCCATCCGGAGCACCCGCATCTCGTTCTTGCCGTAACAGCAGTTCTCCAGCTGCATGCAGTGGCGCCTGGTGCGCTCGGAGACGTTGACCAGGTCCCACAGCTCCTCCATGCGCATGGCCAGCGGACACTCCACGCCGACGTGCTTGCCGTGCAGCATGGCGGTCTTGCACATGTCGTAGTGGAAGTCCCACGGGGTCGCGACGTACACGAAGTCGATGTCGCCGCGCTTGCAGAGGTTGCGGTAGTCGTCCTCGTTCTTGGAGTAGACCGCCGGGGCCGGCTGCCCGGCCTTGACGACCTTGGCGGCGGCCTTCTCGCACTTGGCCTTGACCGGGTCGCAGACGGCGACGACCTTGACGTTCGGAATCGCGAGATAGAGGTCGATCATGGAGTCGCCGCGATTGCCCAGGCCGACGATGCCGACGCGGACCGTGGAGCGGCGCTCGAAGGGGACGTTCGCCATGGTCCGGCCCTGGCGCGGCGGGGCGGCGGGCTCGGCCGCGGCGCCGGCTCCGGCAGCCCGGGCGGCGGACGCCGTGCCGAACGTGCCCAGTCCGATCCCGGCACCCGCCACCCCGGCGGCCTTGAGCACGGAGCGGCGGGTGGAGTCCGCCGCGGGGGTCCGGCCGAGGGAATCGTTGTCGTCGACCGGCGGTACTGCCTCGTTCATGGAGCCTCCAGGAAGGTGTTCCGTCCGTGACTGGTCAAGACCACGTCAAGGACCCTGAACGATGGGGCAGTTGATGCGCAAGAGGGCCTGTTGGACTCCCGGTTCGAGCCCTTGGACTTTCCTCACGGGCGGGGCGTCCACGGCCGCGTCGCCCGCTCCAGTTCCAGCAGTACGGAGGCGTAGGAGCGGCCCGTCGCCCGGTCCATCCCGACCTCGCACATCCGGTTCGCCGAGAGGTACGCGTCGAAACCGCGCCCGGCCGCCCGCTCCCGGTCCGCGATCTCGGCCGCCTCGCGGGCGGTCGCCGAGTCGGTCAGCTCCTTGTGCAGCATGCCCCGGTCGCCCGCGAACGCGCAGCACCGCACGTCGTCGGGCACCACCACCTCCACCGCGCACGCCTCGGCCACCGCCCGCAGCTGCTCCTCGTCGCCCAGGTGCCGCATGGAGCAGGTCGGATGGAGCACCGCGGAGCCGGCCCTGCGCAGTACGGTCAGTTCCGGCAGCAGCTCCTCGGCCGCCCACACGACCGAGTCGACGACCCGCAGCTCGCGGTGCAGCTCCCGGTTCTCGTCGCTGAGGTACGGCAGCACCTCGCGCGCGAGGCCCAGGGTGCACGACGAGGCGTCCACCACCAGCGGGAGGACGCCGCCCGCCGTCCAGCCCCAGGCCGCCTCGACGATGCGGTTGGCCATCAGGACGTTGCCCGCCTCGTACCCCTTGGAGTGCCAGATGGTGGCGCAGCAGGTGCCCGCCACGTCCCCGGGGATCCACACGGGCCTGCCCGCACGGGCGGACAGCGCCACGACCGCCTCGGGCAGCGAGCAGTCCTGGTATCCCTCGGGGGCGCCGAAGATGCGGTTGACGCAGGCCGGGTAGTAGACGGCACAGGCACCGGCGCGGGGGGTGCGCGGCAGTTTCCGGGGAGCCGCGCCGGGGATCTGCGGCAGCCACTCGGGCACCAGGTCGGGGCGCACCGCCCGCCGGGCCAGGCCCGTCACGGCCGTCAGCAGCCGGTCGCCGGCCTTGTCCGCCGCGGCGACGGCGAGCCGCGCGGCGGCCTCGGCGGCCCTGAAGTGCCGCGCGGCCAGCTCGGCGGCCAGTTCCTCGCGCGGGGAGTGCCTGCGGTGGCGGAAGTCCCTCATCAGTGCGCCCGTGTCGATACCGACGGGGCACGCGATGCGGCAGGTCGAGTCGCCGGCGCAGGTGTCGACGGCGTCGTACCCGTACGACTTCAGCAGGTTCTCGCCGACCAGCGAGCCCGCGGGCTGGCGCATCATCTCGCGGCGCAGCACGATCCGCTGGCGGGGCGTGGTGGTCAGGTCGCCGCTGGGGCAGGTGGGTTCGCAGAATCCGCACTCGATGCAGGGGTCGGCCTCCGCCTCCACGCGCGGGATGGTCTTCAGTCCGTGCAGGTGGGCCTCGGGGTCGCGGTTGAGGACGACCCGCGGGGCGAGCACCGCGTCGGGGTCGATGAGCTGCTTGGTCCGCCACATCAGATCGGTGGCCCGGGAGCCCCACTCCCTTTCCAGGAACGGGGTGATGTTGCGGCCGGTGGCGTGCTCCGCCTTGAGCGAGCCGTCGAAGCGCTCCACCGTCATCCGGCAGAAGTCCTCCATGAAGTGCGCGTACCGGCGGACCTCGGCGGGCTCGGCGGGGTCGAAGGCGAGCAGGAAGTGCAGATTGCCGTGCGCGGCGTGCCCGGCGACGGCGGCGTCGAAGCCGTGCTCCTCCTGGAGCGCGAGCAGCGCCTCGCACGCCTCGGCCAGCCGCGACGGGGGGACGGCGAAGTCCTCGGTGATCAGTGTGGTGCCGGGGGGACGCGCTCCGCCGACGGCGGTGACGAAGGCCCTGCGGGCCTGCCAGTAGCCGGCGATGGTCCGGGCGTCCCGGGTGAACGCGTTGGTCACCGAGGGGACGGGGGCGACCGTTTCCAGCCGGGTGAGGACCTCGGCCGCCGCCCGCTCGAACGCTTCCTGACCGGCCTCGTCGGACGCGCGGAACTCCACCAGCAGGGCGGTCGTCCCCCGCGGCAGAGCGGCCCAGTCCTGCGGGACGCCGGCCACGCTCACCGAGGCGCGCAGGGTGTTGCCGTCCATCAGCTCGACGGCGAGCGCGCCCGCCTCGTTGAACAGCACCGCCGCCGCCGCGGCGGCGGACAGGCCGGGGAAGAACAGCAGCGCACAGGAGCGTCTGCGGTCGAGCGGGAGCGTGTCGAAGACGGTCTCCGCGATGAAGCCGAACGTGCCCTGGGAGCCCACCATCAGCCCGCGCAGGATCTCCACCGGGGTGGTGCCGTCGAGGAAGGCGTCGAGCCGGTAGCCGTTGGTGTTCTTGATCTCGTACTTGGCACGGATCCGCCGGACGAGGGCGGCGTCCGCCACGATCTCCTCCCGCAGCGCCAGCAGCCCCGCGCAGAGCGCCGGTTCGGCGTGGCGGAGTTCGTCGTCGGCCCGGGGGTCGGCGGTGTCGACGACGGTGCCGGTCGGCAGGACGAAGGTGAGGGAGGCAAGGGTGCGATAGCTGTTGCGGGTGGTGCCCGCGGTCATGCCCGAGGCGTTGTTGGCGACGACCCCGCCGACGGTGCACGCGACGGCGCTCGCCGGGTCGGGGCCGAGCACCCGGCCGTACCGGGCGAGCGAGGCATTGGCACGGGCGACGGTGGTACCCGGCCGGATGCGGGCGCGGACGCCGCCGTCGAGGACCTCCACCCCGGACCAGTGGCGGCGCACGTCCACCAGGATGTCCTCACCCTGGGCCTGGCCGTTGAGCGACGTGCCCGCGGCCCGGAAGACCACTTCGCGGCCCTTGCCGTGGGCGTAGGAGAGAACGAGGGAGATGTCGTCGATGTCCTCGGCCACCACCACGACCTGCGGCACGAACCGGTACGGGCTGGCGTCCGACGCGTACCGCACCAGGTCCGAGACCTTCCACAGGACCTTCTCCGCGCCGAGCAGCACGGTCAGCTCTCGGCGCAGCGCCCCCGGCGTGCCGTCCGCCAGGGCGGCGGGCACCCGGTCGGGCGCGGCCTCGGCGTCCGGCTCTCGCGGGGCGGACGGGCGCAGGGCCCCCGGCCTCGGCTCCAGGAGCGGCATGGCGGGGTCCTCTCGCAATCGCGCCGGAGCTTTCCCGGCGGTGGCTCAGCAGGAGCGGGTGCCCCCGTCGACCAGGGTGGACAGCAGGCCGCCGAAGACCTCGCGGTCCGCGGCGGTCAATGGAGCAAGGATGTCCTCTGCGGCGTCGCGGCGCGCGTTGCGCAGGGCGCGCAGGGTGGTGCGGCCCTCGTCGGTGAGCTCGATCCGCACGACCCGGCGGTTCGCCGGGTCCGCCACCCGCCGGACCCGGCCCTGCCCCTCCAGGGCGTCGACCAGGGTGGTCACGGCGCGCGGGACGACCTCCAGGCCGTGCGCCAGATCGGCCATCCGGGGCGGCGGCCCGCCGTCCGGCGTGATCCGGGAGAGGACCCGCAGAAGCCTGGCCTGGCCGGGGGTGATGCCGATCGGCTCCATCTGGCGCTTCTGGCTGCGGTGCAGCCGGCGGGTCAACCGCAGCAGCTGCTCGGCCAGCATGCCGTCGTCGGTGTCGGAATCCGGAGTGCCGCCGGTGCCCAGAGCGCTGGAGGGAGTGCTGGAGCGGAGGGTGCTGGGGCCGGGAGTGCTGCTGCCTGGGGTGCCGCTCGTGCCTGCGGTGCCGCTCGTGCCGGGAGTGTTGCTCATGGCGGGAACAATAACAGGACCTTGTGCATTGTGAGTAGAGGTAACAATGAACTAAGCTCTCGAATCCCCGCCTCCCGCACACCCACCGAAGGAGCCCATGCACCCCGAAGAGAAGTCATGGACACCACCACCCCGCGAGCCCGGCGCCCCGCAGCCGCCCGCCGAGGTGCGCCGCATCCTCGGACTGTTCCGCCCCTACCGGAGCCGGCTCGCCGTCGTCGTCCTGCTGGTCGGCGCATCCTCGCTGGTCGGCGTCGCCTCTCCGTTCCTGCTGCGCGAGATCCTGGACGTCGCCATTCCGCAGGGCCGCACCGGCCTGCTGACCCTGCTGGCCGTCGGCATGATCGTCACGGCCGTCGTCACCAGCGTCTTCGGCGTCCTGCAGACCTTCATCTCGACCAGCGTCGGCCAGCGCGTCATGCACGACCTGCGCACGGCTGTCTACACCCAGCTCCAGCGGATGCCCCTGGCGTTCTTCACCAGGACCCGCACCGGCGAGGTCCAGTCCCGGATCGCCAACGACATCGGCGGCATGCAGGCCACCGTCACCTCCACCGCCACCTCCCTGGTCTCCAACCTCACCGCCGTGGTCGCCACGGTGGTCGCCATGCTCGCGCTCGAATGGCGGCTCACCCTGGTCTCGCTGCTCCTGCTGCCCGTCTTCGTGTGGATCAGCCGCAAGGTCGGCCGCGAGCGCAAGAGGATCACCACCAAGCGCCAGAAGCAGATGGCCGCCATGTCGGCCACGGTCACCGAGTCCCTCTCGGTCAGCGGCATCCTGCTGGGCCGCACCATGGGCCGCTCCGACTCCCTCACCAAGAACTTCACCGCGGAGTCCGAGCGCCTCGTCGACCTGGAGATCCGCGCCAGCATGGCCGGCCGCTGGCGGATGTCGACCATCGGCATCGTGATGGCCGCCATGCCCGCCGTCATCTACTGGGCCGCGGGCCTGAGCATGAACGCGGGGGCCCCGGTGGTCTCCCTCGGCACGCTCGTCGCCTTCGTCTCGCTCCAGCAGGGCCTGCTGCGCCCGGCCGTCAGCCTGCTGTCGACGGGCGTCCAGATGCAGACCTCGCTCGCCCTGTTCCAGCGGATCTTCGAGTACCTCGACCTGCCGGTGGACATCACCGAACCCGACGAGCCCGTGCGCCTCACCGCGGCCAAGGGCGAGGTCCGCTTCGAGAACGTCGACTTCGCGTACGACGAGAAGTCGGGCCCGACCCTGCGCGGCATCGACCTCACCGTCCCCGCGGGCGGCAGCCTGGCCGTGGTCGGCCCGACCGGCTCCGGCAAGAGCACCCTGAGCTACCTCGTGCCCCGGCTGTACGACGTCACCGGCGGCCGGGTCACCCTCGACGGCACCGACGTCCGCGACCTGGACTTCGACTCCCTCGCCCGCACCGTGGGCGTGGTCTCGCAGGAGACCTACCTCTTCCACGCCTCCGTCGCCGACAACCTGCGGTTCGCCAAACCGGATGCCACCGACGACGAGCTCCGCGCCGCCGCCGAGGCCGCCCAGATCCACGACCACATCGCCTCACTGCCCGACGGCTACGACACCCTCGTCGGCGAGCGCGGCTACCGCTTCTCCGGCGGTGAGAAGCAGCGCCTGGCACTGGCCCGCACGATCCTGCGCGACCCGCCGGTCCTCATCCTCGACGAGGCCACCAGCGCACTGGACACCCGCACCGAGCACGCGGTGCAGCAGGCGATCGACGCCCTTTCCGCGGGCCGCACCACGATCACCATCGCCCACCGCCTCTCCACCGTCCGCGACGCGGACCAGATCGTGGTCCTGGACGCCGGCCGGATAGCCGAGCGGGGGACGCACGAGGAACTGCTGGAGCGCGACGGCCGCTATGCGGCGCTGCTGCGCAGGGACACCCGGCTGACCCCGGCGGGCCCGTGACCTGCCGGGCCGGCAGTCGCGGAGGGGGCTGGACCGGTGGTCGCGGAGGGGCCGGACCGGTGGTCGCGGAGGGGCTGGACCGGTCGCTGCGGAGGGAGCCCGGGTGCGGCCCTGCGTCCTGCCGGTCGTGTGCCTGCCGGAAGGCGGCTCGCCGTACCCCCCTCGCACGCGGCGACGCCGCCCCTCCCCTGGGACGGGGGAGAAGCGGCGCCGCTGCGGGGACCTCGGTCAGACCAGCCAGCCCAGGAAGTGGAAGGCGCCGGCGAGAAGGTCGGTGATGAGGTTCATGATCTCGGTTTCTCCTTGTGCAAGGTACGTGTGGGACATGCGCCAACACGGTCTGCAGCCCGTCGCTTGCGCACCGTAAGCATCGTGCGCCACAAGGGAGTTGAGCAACGAAATCCGACTGGATCACGCGTTCCAGCGAACACCCGATCCCCTGTTCGTGTGTTCGCCGCACTGTGATCATCGTGTCGGGTTACCGGTCCCGGAGCGCGGGGGCGGCTAGCGTTCCGGTATGGAGTTCGAGTCCCCGGAGTCATCGCCCCGGCCCACGCGGCGCAGAACCCGTCGCCGTCGGCGTGTCCTGCTGGTGTGCGTCCTCGTCGTTCTCGCCCTGCTGGCAGGGGGAGTGGTGCTTCTGCTGCGGTGGCAGAAGGAGGAGCGCGGGCAGGACGCGTCCCTCACGGTCCCTGAGGGCCGACGCGCCTCGCAGGTGTACGCGGCGGTCGACAAGGCCCTGGGCGCCACGCCGGGCACCGCGAAGAAAGCCGCCGGTACGGCGGGTCTGGCACTGCCCGCCGCCGCGGAGGGAAACCCCGAGGGGTTCCTCTTCCCGGCGACGTACCCCGTGAAGGACGGCACCACGGCGGCGAGCCTGCTCACGTACATGGTCAGGACGGCGAACGAGCGCTTCGGCACCGGCCCGGCGGTGTACCGGGACGTCGTCGTGGCGAGCATCGTCCAGGCCGAGGCGGACACGGTGAGCGACATGGGCAAAGTGGCGAGGGTGATCAAGAACCGGGAGGCCCGCGGGATGCCGCTCCAGATGGACTCGACCCTCAACTACGCGCTGGACCGCAGCACACTGGACACCACCCACCAGGACACCCGGATCAACAGTCCGTACAACACCTACGCGCGCCAGGGTCTGCCGCCGACCCCGATCGGCAACCCGGGTCTGGACGCGATGCGTGCCACGCGCAACCCGCCGCCGGGCAACTGGCTCTACTTCGTCACGGTGAAGCCGGGGGACACCAGGTTCACGGACGACTACGAGGTGCAGAAGCGGAACGTGGCCGAATTCAACGAGAACCGGGCCAGGGCGAGCGACTGACCGCGGGTGCGGGTGCGGGTGCGGATGGGGGCGGGGATGCGGGCGCCGGCGTGGATGCGGGCGCGGGCCGGGAAGGGGACGCGGACGGCGACGGGTGCTGGGCGTCAGTGCTGCCCGGACACCGCCCCCGCCGCCACCTCGCGCCGTTCGGCCCGGGCCAGGAGTGCCCGTACCTCCCGTACCGCCGCCCGCCCCGCCCTGTTCGCCCCGATCGTGCTGGCCGAGGGCCCGTACCCGACGAGGTGGATCCTCTCGTCGCCGGCCACCCGGGTGCCGTCCAGGCGTATGCCGCCCCCCGGCTCCCGCAGCCGCAGTGGTGCCAAGTGGTCGACCGCGGGCCGGAATCCGGTCGCCCAGACGAGGGCATCGGCCTCGACGATCCGTCCGTCGTCCCAGGCCACCCCGTCCTCCGTGATCCGGTCGAACATCGGCAGCCGGTCCAGAACGCCGCTCTCCCGTGCCGCGCGGACCGCCTCGTTCACCGGCAGCGCCGTCACCGACACCACGCTCTGCGGCGGCAGCCCCAGCCGTACCCGCTCCTCGACCCGGGCGACGGCCGCCCGGCCCCACTCCTCGTTGAACTCGCCCTCGCGGAAGACCGGCGGACGGCGTGTCACCCACGTGGTGGCCGCCGCCACCGGGGCGATCTCCATCAGGTGCTGGGTTCCTGAGGCCCCGCCGCCCACCACGACGACGCGCTGCCCGGCGAAGTCGGCGGGCCCCGGGTAGTTCGCGGTGTGCAGCTGGCGGCCGCGGAACAGCTCCTGCCCCGGGTAGCGCGGCCAGAACGGCCGGTCCCAGGTGCCGGTCGCACTGATCAGCGCCCGTGCGCCCCACACCCCTTCCGAGGTCTCCACCCGTAGCCGCCCGCCTTCGCCCTCACGCACGGCCTGCACGTTCACCGGCCGGTGGACCCGCAGGTCGAACGCGTCCTCGTAGGCCGCGAAGTACTCCCCGACGACCTCCGACGACGGACGGCCCGGGTCTGCTCCCGTCAGCTCCATCCCCGGCAGCGCGTGCATGCCGTGAACCTTCCCGTACGTCAGCGAGGGCCAGCGGAACTGCCAGGCGCCACCGGGTCGCGGGGCATGGTCGAGCACCACGAAGTCCTGTTCCGGGACCAGCCCTGACCTGCGCAGATGATACGCGGCGGACAATCCGGCCTGCCCCGCGCCGATGACCACGACGTCCACGTCCCGCACCCCGAAATCGTTCATGTTTCTACCAACGGGGCGCGGGCCGGGAATCTTCCCCGCACGGCCGCGGATCGCCGTGCGGGGCTTCCCGCTGCGGGTGGGCGAACATGGAGGGATGGCCGACACATTCACCACCCGCGTCCTGCACCTCACGACGGGCTCGACGGAGGCCGTCGCCGACCTCACGTCCGAGTGCGAGGGCTTCCTCGCCGAAGCGGCCGAGGGCCGCGACGGCCTGCTCAACATCTTCGTCCCGCACGCCACCGCGGGCATCGCCGTACTGGAGACCGGCGCGGGCAGCGACGACGACCTCCTCGCCGCCCTGCGCACTCTGCTCCCCGCCGACGACCGCTGGCAGCACCGCCACGGCACCCCCGGCCACGGCCGCGACCACGTGCTCCCCGCCCTCGTCCCCCCGCACGCCACCCTGCCGGTGATCAACGGGCGGCTGGAGCTGGGCACCTGGCAGTCCGTCTGCCTGGTCGACACGAACGTGGACAACCCCGACCGCAAGGTCAGGCTGAGCTTCCTGGGCTGAGGTCCGTCCCCCGCCCACCCCCGCACCGCGCCCGAGCGGGGGTGGGCGCGCCGGAATGCCCGGGACCCGTCACCTCGGGTCCCGGGCATTGCGGGGTTCACACGGATCTGTGGTGCGTGGTGCGGCCGGTCACCGGTGCGGCCGGTCACCGGTGTGCCGGGTCAGCGGCCGATGCGGATCCGGTGTGCCTGGTCCTCGCGGTTGGCGCCGCCCGCCGACTTGTCCACCACGTACGCGGTGCCGCGCGTCACGGTGATGTGGTTCGGGTTCGCCCCGGTGGCGAGCGTCTCGACGACTGCGCCCCTGCGCGGGTCGACGACCGTCACGTTGCCGGCCCCACGGTTGGCGACCAGGACTCGTCCCGACCGGGGGTCGTGGGCGACGGACAGCGCACCGGCCCCCGTCGCAACGGTCTTGGTGACGGCGCCCTTGCGCAGGTCCACCACGGACAGGGTGCCCGCGGCCTGGTCGGCCGTGTAGGCGGTGCGGCCGTCGCCGGACAGGGCGACGGAGATCGGGCCGTCGCCGACCGGGATCAGCCGGGGCTCCTTGGCGTACGGGGAGACCTCGACGATCCGGTCCCCGCCCAGGTCGGCCGCGTACACGGTGCCGGTGCGCTTGTTGAGCGCGAGACCGGTCGGCTGGCTGCCGGTGACGGTGACGCGCTTCTTCTCCTTGAACGTCGCGGTGTCGTAGGCGACCAGCGTGCCGTCGCCGAAGGCGCTCGCCCACACGGTGTTGCGGCGCTCGTCGACGACGATCTCGCGGGCGTGCGCCACGTTCGGCAGGCTCGCCAGGTGCTTGCCGTCGCGCTGGCTGTAGACGGACACCGAGTTGTTGCGGGTGTTGGTCGTCCAGACGGTGTTGTGCTCGTCGTCCACGGCCACGCCGTAGACGGCCTCGACGGCACCGGTGGTGGCGTCGGTGACCGGCGGGGTGTAGGTGGCCCGCACCTTGAGCGTGGCCGGGTCGACCTTCATCAGCGAGGACTTGGTGACCGGCGGACGGCCCACGGCGGCGGTCGCCCACAGCACGTGGTTCCGCTCGGAGTACGACGACTGGTAGAGGCCTGCGGTCAACTGCGCGGAGGTCACGGTCGATCCGGCGGCAGGCTTCGCCGCGTGCGCGGTGGTGGTCGCGGTGAGGGCGAGGGAGCTGCCCGCGGCGAGGGCGACGGCGGTGGCGGCGGTGCGCCGGATGTGACGGGTGAACGTGGACATACTGGGTACGTCTCCTGTGGCAGAAGTGCCTCCTGAGTGGAGGCCGACGCCGATTAACTTAGCTTAGGCTTACCTAAGTAGCTAACCAGGGGTGATGTGGCCTACGTCACAACTCGCGGTCGTGCGTGGCCAGTTGGCGGGGCGGCCATCGGTGGCGTCAGACTCCCAGCCAGACGTACGCCGCCTCCGCGGTGAAGTCGGCCTGTCCGCCCCGGAAGAGGAGGTCCGCCGTGCCGAAAGCGGGGTCTCCCTCGCTGCCCGCCACGGAGGGAATCGCCGCACATCGCATGCCCGCCGCGAGCGCCGCCGTCACCCCGGGCGCCGCGTCCTCGAACACCGCGCAATACCCGGGCTCCGCCGCCAGACGGGCCGCGGCGGCCAGGAAGACGTCCGGCGCGGGCTTGCCGAGCGCCACCTCCTCCGCCGACACCAGCACACCGCCGGCCGCCTCGCCGAGCTGCGCGTCCAGCCCCGTCCCGGCCAGCACCGCCGTGATCGCCTCCCGCGAGGAACCGGACGCCACCGCCATCGGCACCCCGTCCGCGTGCAGCCGCTCCACCAGCTCGCGCATCTCGGGGAACACCTGGGTCGAGGCGGCGGCCAGTTCCAGGTAGAGGCGGTTGTTCTCGGCCAGCAGCGCGTCCACTCCGGTGTCGATGCCGTACTTGTCCCGCAGCGACTCCAGCGTCTCGCGCGTCCCGATACCGATGTAGCGGGTGTGCTCGTCCCAGCTGAAGTCCGGCAGGCCGTGCCGGGCGAGGAGCCTGCGCCCCGCTTCGTAGTAGTTCGGCTCGCTGTCCACCAGCGTGCCGTCGAGATCGAAGATGACCGAAAGGGGGCGCGAAGTGCTCATGGGGTCAGTCTGAGTCATCGGGACCCCGTCACCGAGGGCCCTCCCCGCGGGCCCCGGCCGCCTTCCCGATCGCCTCCACCAACGGCAGCAGACGGTGCGGCACCCGCTCCCGCAGCGCCACCTCGGTCCGTGTCCTGACCACGCCGGGCAGTTGGATCAGCCGCTGGATGACGTCCTCCAGGTGCCCCGCGTCGCGGGCCACCACCCGCGTCATCAGGTCACCACCGCCCGTGATCGAGAACGCCTCCACGATCTCCGGCACCTGCGCGAGCGCGTCCCCCACCTCGTCCAGATGCCCCTGGGTCACCTCGACGTGCACGAAGGCCAGCACCGGATGGCCGAGCGCGGCGGGGGAGAGGGCGGGACCCGTCCCGGTGATCACGCCTTCCCGTTCCAGCCGGTCGAGCCGCGCCTGGAGGGTGCCGCGTGCGATGCCCAGGATCCGGGCGTACTCGCGCACACTCGTGCGCGGCTGCTCGATCAGCAGCTTCAGAATGCGGGTGTCGAGTGCGTCGACCGGCATGGTCCGTTGGCCTCCTCGTGGTTCTGCCGTACGCCCATCAGCTGGGCCAATGGCACAGTCTCAGCAGTGCCGGTTGAGCCACTGTCCCACTTGATGCTTTGCTCTGCGTACTGACTGCTTGATCGCTGTTTGCCACGGCGCCGCGCAGCGGCCCGTGCGGCGATGTCGCCGCACCGGGCCCGCGGCGCCTTTTCCATGCCCGGGCGGAACCGGCCGGGCGCGACGGCCCGCGCACGGCAGGCCGCACACGACGACACGAGGGGGCGGGGCTGCCGCTGTGAAGAGGATGTTCCATGCACCGGATCCCGGGCTGCTGCGTCTGCGGGTCTCCACCCGCGCCGTCCTCGGCATCGGCGGCGCGGTCGCCGTCGCCGAACTGTGCGGCATGTCGCTGACCGCGTCCATCGTCGGCGGACTCGCCGCGCTGCTCGCGCTCTTCACCGTCCAGGACCCGGCCGTCCGCGGCCAGGCTCTCACCACCGCCCTGCTGCCCGCCGCCGGCTTCCCCGTCCTCGCCGTGGCCACCCTCCTCCACGACCACCCGCTCCCGCGCGACCTGGGCTTCCTCGCCGTGGTCCTGGCGGGGGCCTACGCCAGGCGGTGGGGGCCGCGCGGGCACGCGCTCGGCACGTTCGCCTTCATGATGTTCTTCGTCACGCAGTTCCTGCACGCCGTCCCCGGCCAGCTGCCCGAGCTGTACGGAGCCGTGGCGCTCGCCGTCGCGGTGGCGAGCGCGGTCCGCTTCGGACTGTGGCGCATCGAACGGCGCACCCCGCCGCCCGCCGCGCCCGCCCCGCTCACCGGCCTCGGTCTGGCCAGGCCCACCACCCGCCAGGCCCTCCAGGTCACGGCCGCCTGCGCGTTCGCCCTGGCGCTCGGCCAGCTGCTCTCGCAGGACCGCTGGTACTGGGCCGTCGGCGCCGCGTGGTGGATCTTCGTCAACACCACCTCGCGCGGCGAGACGCTGGTACGCGGCTTCCGTCGGGTCCTTGGCACCGTCCTCGGCATCGCGGCCGGACTGCTGATCGCGGTGCCCCTCGACGGCGCGCCCGCCCCCACGGCGGTGCTGGTCGCGGTGTGCGTCTTCGGCATCTTCTACACGGCGGGCCCGAGCTACAGCTGGATGATGTTCTTCGTCACCGTCATGGCGGGACTGCTGTACGGGCTCCTCGGCGTGCTCCACCCGGGGCTGCTCCTGCTGCGCGTCCAGGAGACGGCCGTCGGCGCCCTCGGTGCCGTGCTCGCCGTCGCCGTGATCCTCCCCATCACCACGCACTCGTCCACCGACGCGTGGATCCAGCGGGCCCTGCACTGCGTCCGCCACTGCACCACCGAGGCCGCGCGCCGTCTCGCGGGTGAGGCGCACGCCGATCCCGCACCGCACGCCGCCGAACTCGAACTGCTCCTCGGCCGCGTCCGGCTCTCGCTCGCCCCGCTGCTCCACCCGATCAGCCCGCTGCGGGCCCGCAAGGCCAGGGCCCGCCAGGTGGCCGCGCTGCTCGACGACTGCGCCCGGCTGGTGCGCGCCTTCGCAGAAGTGGCCGCCGACCCCGCGGCCTCCCACGACGCCCGGCTGACCGCGGCCTGCGCGCGGGTCGAAGCCGCGGTGGAAGCGCTGGTGCCGGGCGGCCCGGCCCATGCGCCGGGGACGGCCGCGGTGGCCGGGGCGCGAGTGCGGGGGGAGCGGGCCGCCGCGGAAGCACTCGTACCGGTTCCGCTGCCGGTGACGCCCCTGCCCGAGCCCGTGCACCGGCACCACCCAGGAGCCGAGGCCGCGCTGACGCACCTCACCGAGCTCGAGGGGGCGCTCGCCGCTCTGGCCACGCCCCTGCGCACTTCTCCACGCTCCCCGCTGGTCCCCGCGTAACCGGGTGATCGGCGTACATCGGGGGTAAATGCGGCGGCATCATGCGGGAGAACGGGCGGGGACGCGTAATTCCCGCTCGTGATCCGCGTGATTCTTCGATGCCTGGGGATGCGAGCAGGATGCCAGACGATCTTCAGCGAGCCGCCGCCCCCCTACCCGGCGGCACGCCCCCCGCGGGTACGCCCCCCACCGTCCCCCCACCCGTGGTGGGCCCGCACACAGCCACCCCCTGGGCCCGCTACGGGCCCACCGGGGGCCGGCACGCCACCCGCCCCGCGGATGCCTCCTCCGGGCCCGCCCCGACCACTGGGCACGCTCCTGCCCCCTCACCCGTGGCCGGCCCCGTCCCGGCCCCCGGGCCCGGGCAGCCCGAGCCATGCGGGCCCGGGCCCGCCGAGACCCCCGGGCCCGCCCCGGCCCCCACGGCCGCATACGCGTCCACGGCCGGATACGCCCCGGCTGCCGCGTCGGGGCACGTCCCGGCCCCCGGGCACGGCCCGGCCACCGAGTCCGGGCACGCACTTGCCGCCGACGCCGGGCACATCCCGCCACCCGGCCACGCCTCCGCCCCCAGGGCTGGGCATGCCCCGATCGATAGACCCGTCCCCGCCTCCACGGCCGTCCCCGCCTCGCGAGGGCCCGCCTCCGCGGCCGTCCCCGCCTTCACGGGAGGGCCCGCCTCCTCGGGAGCGCTCGTCTCCACGGCCGGATGCGCCCCGGCCGCCGAGTCGGAGCGCGCCCCCGCCCCGGGCCGCATCCCCGTCCAGCAGGGTCCGCCCGTCCCCCCACTCGGTGCGCAGGACCGTCACGACCGGGCCACGGGTGCCGGCGCCCCGGCCGCCCGTTGCCCCGTCAGCCACGGAGCCCACCCGGGGCCCGACTCCGCCGCGGGACACGCAGCCGCCGCGCAGCCGGAACTCACGGCCGGCCAACCCGTCAACCGCGCCTACGCCCTGGACCCCGCGGACCTGCACCGGCTGGCCGACGACTTCATCCGGCTCCACCACCAGGAGCTGCCCGCCCACGGCGACCCCGGCCCCCGCCTCGCCGCCGTGCATGCCGAGATCGACGCCACCGGCAGCTACCGGCACACTCCCGACGAGCTTGCTTTCGGCGCCCGGGTCGCCTGGCGCAACAGCAACCGCTGCATCGGGCGCCTCTACTGGAACTCCCTGCGCGTCCGCGACCGCCGCCACCTCAGCGACGCCGACTCCGTCGCCCGCGAATGCGCCGACCACCTCCGCGAGGCAGGCAACGACGGCAGGATCCGTCCGATGATCACGATCTTCGCCCCGGACACCCCCGCCCGCCCGGGCCCCCGCATCTGGAACGAGCAGCTCATCCGCTACGCCGGGTACGCCACCGCCGACGGCGGCATCGTCGGCGACCCCCGCAACGCCGGCCTCACCGACCTCGCCCTGCGGCTGGGCTGGCGGGGCGGCCCCGGCAGCCCCTTCGACGTACTGCCACTGATCGTGCAGGGCAGCGACGACCGGCCGCGCCCCTACGAACTGCCCGCCGACGCCGTCCTCGAAGTGCCGATCGAGCACCCCGAGGACACCTGGGCCCAGGAATGGGGGCTGCGCTGGCACGCCGTCCCGGCGATCTCCCACATGTGCCTGGAGATCGGCGGCGTCTGCTACCCGTGCGCCCCCTTCAACGGCTGGTACATGGGCACCGAGATAGGTGCCCGCAACCTGGCCGACACCGACCGCTACAACCTGCTGCGGCCCCTCGCCGAGCGCCTGGGCCTCGACACCTCCACCGACAGGTCGCTGTGGAAGGACCGTGCGCTCGTCGAGCTCAACCGGGCCCTGCTGCACTCCTTCGACCGCGCCGGCGTCACCATGGCCGACCACCACACCGAGTCGGAACGTTTCCTCACCCACCTCGGACGCGAGGAGGCCAAGGGGCGCGATGTCGCCGCCGACTGGGCGTGGATCGTGCCGCCGATGTCGGGTGCGGCCACCCCGGTCTTCCACCGGACGTACGACAACACCGAACGGAGCCCACTGTTCACGCACCACGACGACGCCCTGGTACGGGCGCGGGGAGAGGGCGCGCTCTGAGCACCCCGCGCACGGGCCGGGACGACGCACCGCCCGGGGCCGCGACAGCGCCGCCCCGGGTCGCTGTCCCGTAACCGCGGATCTGGTCTAGACCGCCCTGCTACCGTCGGCGCGGCAGACACGAACTCGTGGAAAGGGGCTGCACGGTGAGCAGCAGCACGGCATCGGAAGCACAGCCCGGGGGACCCGCCGAAGAGCACCGCGAGGGCGGGGGCGCACGCGCCTACATCGGCTCGTTCACGTCCGCCGGCGGCCGCGGCGTCGTCACCGCCGCGGTGGACCCGCGGACCGGCGCCCTGACGGTGCTCGGCGCGAGCGACGCCGTGGCCGATCCCTCGTACCTGGCGCTCGCCCCGGGCGGCCGGCTGCTCCACGCGGTGAGCGAGACGGATGACGGCGCGGTGGCCGCCTTCGACGTGACGGACGCGGTGCCCCGCCCGTGTGCGGCGCCGGTGGCGGTCGACGGTGCGTCGCCCACCCATCTCGCCCGGGCCGGCCGGTACCTGGCCGTCGCGAACTACGGCTCCGGAAGTGTCACCGTCCTCCCGTTGCAGGCCGACGGCACCCCGGGCACACCGTCCTGCGTCCTGCGCCACAGCGGCAGCGGGCCCGACGCGGGCCGACAGGAGGGCCCGCACGCCCACCAGGTGCTGCCCGACCCCACCGGCCGCTGGGTGCTGAGCGTCGACCTCGGCACCGACTCCGTACGGGTCTGCGCGCTCGACGACGCCACCGGCACCCTCGCCGTCCACTCCGAGGCGGCCCTGCGCCCCGGCGCGGGCCCCCGCCACCTGGCCTTCCACCCCGACGGCACGCACGTGTACGTGGCGAACGAGCTGCGCCCCACCCTCGGCGTCTGCCGCTGGGAAGCCGCCACGGGCACCCTCACGCCGCTGGAGGAGGTCCCCCTGCTCCCGGGAGGCACCCAGGGCCCCAGCTACGCCTCGGAGGTCGTCGTCGCCCGTGACGGGCGCTTCCTGTGGGTCGCCAACCGCGGACACGACAGCATCTCCGTGTTCGCCGTCGCCGGAGACGGGAGCGCCGAGCTGCGCACCACGGTCCCGTGCGGCGGGCATTGGCCGCGCGACCTGGCCCTGGACCCGGCGGGCCGCCGGCTGTACGCGGCCAACGAGCGGTCCGGGGATGTCACCTGGTTCGACATCGACGCCCGGACCGGGATCCCGCACCGGGCGGGCTCGGTGGAGGCCCCGGCGGCGTCCTGCGTGGTCTTCGGCTGAGCCGCAGTCCGCGGTCACGGGGCAGCCGGCCCCCGCAGTCCGCCGCCACGGCACCCAGGCCTCGCCGTTCACCGCCACGGGACACACGGTCCCCGCCCGGCCGCCCCGGCAGGACAACGAGAGAGGGCCCGCGCTCCGGCGAACCGGTGCGGGCCCCTTCTCGTACCTGCCGTCCGGTGACGAACGGCAGCCGGTCAGTGGACCGGAGCCCCCATCGGCTGCTGCGGCGTGAGACCCAGCGTCGTGGCGTACTGCGACAGCACGAGCTTGCCGAGCGCCGGGTACGCGCCGAGCGGTTCGGCGAACGCGCAGCCCGCCTCCTTCGCGGCCGTCTCCAGCAGGTCGGCGGCGACCTCCGGGCCGATCAGGTACGGCGCCAGCGCCAGATTGGCGGAGCCCGAACCGCGCAGCTGGTCGGCGACGGAGGCGATCGAGCCCTCCTCGTCGAGCGCGGCGGCCATCACCGGAACGGCGAGGCGCGCGGCCAGCAGCATGCCGGTGATGCCCGCCGCCCGGACGGCCTCCTCGCCGCCGACGGTGGCCAGGACGATGCCGTCGGCCGCCGTGGCGACCGTGAACAGCCGGGCGCGGTCGGCGCGCGAGAGACCGGCTTCGGAGAGCCGCACGTGCAGGGCCTCGGCCAGCAGCGGGTGCGGGCCGAGCACGTCGGTCAGTTCCGCGGCGGCGTGGCTGTCCACGAGGGTCTGCCGTATCCGGCGCATCGTGGCGGCCTCGGGACCCGCCAGCAGCGGCACCACGACGGCCACCGGGCCCTCGGGCGCAGGCACCTCGCGTCCGGCGGCCAGAGCCAGCTCGTAGCGGGAGGTGCGCTCGGCCGCGGCGTGCGCGAGCACGGCGTCCAGGGTCAGGTACTCGCTCTGGTCGTCACCGTCCAGGTAGCCGATGCGGGCGTCGAGGCCCGGCAGCTCGGAACGGGCGATGCTCAGAAGTTCTTCCGCCAGACCGCGGGTGGCGGTGGTCGGCGCGCCGGGAACGGCGAGAACGAGGGCGGGCGCGCCCTCGGGGGCCGCCACGGGCTCCGGACGGCGGTGGCGTCCGGACTGGCGGGGGCGCGGCATTCGTACAGGCAGGCCGGAAGCGGGCCCAGTGGGGGAGCTCATGGCGCCGCATGCTACTGGCTTTGCGGGTGCGGACGTTCGGGGAGGGTGTATTCGAGAGGTATCTGTCCCGATTTATCCAGCGAATGAAGGTGAATGCGCGTGCAATCAACGGGTTTGATGCCCCGATACACACAACATGTGCGGATCGTACGGAAATGAAAGGCTGTCCGTCGCGAGTGCGGAGGCGATCAGCAGGGCCCCGTCGAGCGGACTGCCGAGCGCGTCCGTGAGCCGTGCGCACGGCAGCTCCCGGGCGAACAGTTCGTGCACGGGTCCGAGGAGGGGCGCGCCCAGTTTCAGCAGGCCACCGGTGAGCGCCACCTCGGGGGGCGCGGAGGGGGAGGGGCCCCCGTCGCCGGGGGCCTTCTCCGCGCTGGTCTCGGGGCACGCGGCGGCGGCCGTCCCGGCGATGTGCCCGGCCGCGTCCCGCAGGATGCCCCGGGCCACCGGGTCGTCGGCGGCGCACGCGGCGACCTCGGGGGCGAACGAGGCGAGCACCGCGGGGCGGTCGGCACGCGGGTACAGCAGTCCCGGCAGCCCGGCGGCGGGGCCGAACACCGTTTCCAGGCGTGCGAGCAGTGCGGCGGAGCCGCCCCGCCGTCCGTCGTGCGCGCGCATCGCCGCTTCCAGCCCGGCCCGGCCGATCCACGCGCCACCGCCGCAGTCGCCGAGCAGATGCCCCCAGCCGTCCGCGCGCCGCCATCGGGTCAGGTCGGTGCCGAGGGCGATCAGGCCGGTGCCGGCGGCGACCACCGCGCCGGGCCGCTGGCCCAGCGCCCCGGCGTAGGCGGTGACGGCGTCGGCGGCCAGCGCCACCCGCCGCACCCCGAACTCCCCGGACAGCAGCCCGGGCAGCCGAGCACGCAGCCCCTCACCCAGCGTCGCCATCCCGGCAGCGCCCACGCAGACGGCCGCCAGCGAACCGCCGCCCGCTCGCGCCAGCAATTCCCGCGCGGCCGGAACCAGTTGCCCGGCCAGGTCTTCGGCGTCGATCCCGCCGGGGCCGGTGCGCACGGGTACCCGCGACACCACGGGAGGTGTCGCGTTCGTGACCCCGCCGACGCCGCCGGGCGCGGCACCGGCGGGCGCGGGCGTGCCCGCGGAGGCGGACCCGGACGCGGGCGCGAGGGCGAACCGGATGCCGGAGCCGCCCGAGTCGACCCCGAGCACGTACCTGTCACCGGAACCCACGACGCCGCCCCTCCCTGCCCGCTAGGGGAGCTGCCAGTCGACCGGGGCGGCCCCCTGCTGGACCAGCAGCTCGTTGGTCCGGCTGAACGGCCGCGAGCCAAAGAACCCCCGGTCCGCCGACATGGGCGAGGGATGCACCGACTCCACGCTGGGCACGTCCCCCAGCAGCGGCTTCAGCCTGCGCGCGTCGCTGCCCCACAACACCGCCACCAGCGGCTTCCCCCGTGCCACCAGTGCCCGGATCGCCTGCTCGGTGACCTGCTCCCAGCCCTTGCCCCGATGGGCGCCGGGCTTGCGCGGCGCGGTGGTGAGTGCCCTGTTGAGCAGGAGCACCCCCTGCCGGGTCCACGGGGTGAGGTCCCCGTTGGACGGGCGTGGGTGACCGAGATCGGAGTGCATCTCCCGGTAGATGTTGTCCAGGCTGCCGGGGACCGGCCGCACCTCGGGCGCGACCGAGAAGCTCAGCCCCACCGCGTGCCCCGGTGTCGGATACGGGTCCTGACCCACGATCAGGACCCGTACGTCCTCGAACGGCTGCTGAAACGCCCGCAGTACGTTCGCCCCCGCCGGTACGTAGGTGCGCCCCGCGGCGATTTCCGCACGCAGGAAGTCACCCATCGCGGCGATCTGTCCCGCCACGGGCTCCAGTGCGTCCGCCCAGCCCGGCTCGACGCTCTCTTTCAAAGGTCTTGCTGCCACAGGGCGTCACTCTACTGGGCCAGTTCCGGGTCCTCTCAACCGATCACCGCCGCCCGTACGCACAGCACGTCCGGAAGGTGCGAGACGAGCTGCCGCCAGCTGTCACCGTCGTCGTCGCTGGCGAACACCTCGCCGTTGCGGTTGCCGAAGTAGATGCCCGCCGGATCGTTGTCGTCCGTGCACAGGGCGTCGCGCAGCACCGTGCCGAAGTGCTCCTCCCGCGGCAGTCCCGCCGACAGCGGCTCCCAGCTCTTGCCCGCGTCCGAGGTCCGGTAGACCCGGCATTTGCGGTCGGCGGGCACCCGGTCGGAGTCCGCGGTGATGGGGAAGACGTACGCCGTGTCCGCACGGTGCGGATGGGCGGCCACCGCGAAGCCGAAGGTCGACGGCAGCCCCTCGCCGATGTCCGACCAGTTGGCCCCGGCGTCGTCGCTGCGGAAGACGCCCCAGTGGTTCTGCAGGTACAGCCGGTCCGGGTCGGCGGAGTCCTGCGCGATCTTGTGCACGCACTGGCCGAACTCCGGGCTGGGGTCCGGCAGGAAGACCGCCGAGACGCCCTTGTTCGACGGCGCCCAGCTCGCCCCGCCGTCCCGTGTCCGGAACACCCCGGCCGTCGACACCGCCACGGTCACCGCGTCCGCGTCGCGCGGGTCGGTGACCACGGTGTGCACCGCCTCGCCGCCCCCGCCGGGCACCCACTGGGAGCGGGTCGGATGCTCCCACAACGGGCGGACCAGCTCGAAGGTCTCGCCGCGGTCCGCCGAGCGGTACAGCGCCGCGGGCTCGGTCCCCGCGTACACCACACCCGGTGCGGCAGGGCCCGCCGGATGGAGCTGCCACACCCGCTCCAGCGAAGTCCCGGTGTCCTTCGGGAACTTGACGGACGGCTTGTCCGGCTCCGTCCACGTCGCACCCAGGTCGTCGGAGTGGAACACCGAAGGGCCCCAGTGTGCGCTGTCCCCGCCGACCAGCAGCCGGGGCGACGGCGCGCTCCGGTCGATTCCCACCGCGTACACGGCCTGTGCGTTGAAATGCGGGCCGTCGAACTCCCACTCCCCGCCGTCGCGCCTACGGCCGAGAAAGAGTCCCTTGCGTGTGCCTACAGCGAGCAGTACGTCGGTCATGGCCGAACCTCTCAGACGTCGTTGTCTCCAGGTATCGGTCAGTCTGCACCCCACCACTGACAATGGCCCTGAGATCGGGTGTTCGGCCAGGTCAGGGCGGTAAGCCGGGATTGTCCGACGGCAGGTCGCGAGCGTCTTCCCGCGTTCTGCGCTGAATTCCTTGACAGGCTCCGCCCCCTTGGAAACCATCCAGTCGGTACGCCGTGGCGCCCGCCCCGCAGCTCCGCCGCCGGGCACCGGCCCCGCTTCTCTCCACCCCGTACGCCTCTCCACCACCAGGTACTCCGGCCCGCCAGAGCAGGGACCCGCCGCATGGGATTCGCCGCTGTAGCACTGCCGTTCGCGCTCGCCGTCATCATGCTGGGTCTCGGACTCGGGCTCGCGCCCGCGGACTTCCGGCGGGTGCTCGCCCACCCCAGAGCCACCGTCGTCGCCCTCGTCTGCCAGATGCTGCTGCTCCCCGCGGTCTGCTTCGGCCTGGTCGTCGCCTTCGGCCTGTCACCGGTGCTGGCGACCGGGATGATGCTGGTCGCCGCCTCGCCCGGCGGCACCACCGCCAACCTCTTCAGTCACCTCTACGGCGGCGACGTCGCCCTCAACATCACGCTCACCGCAGTGAATTCGGTCCTCTCGGTCCTCACCCTGCCGCTGGTGTTCAACTTCTCCGCGCAGTACTTCCTGGGCGACGAGAGCACCCTGGGCCTCCAGTTCGGCAAGACGCTCCAGGTGTTCGCGATCGTGCTGGTCCCCGTCGTGATCGGGATGTACGTCAGAGCGCGCGCCCCGCGCTTCGCCGAGCGCGCCGACCGGCCGGTCAGGATCGCCTCGGTGGTCGTCCTCGTGCTGATCATCATCGGGGCGGCCCTCCAGGAGCGCGACCACCTGGGCGACTACTTCCGCGAGGTCGGCCCGGTCTCCGTGGCACTGCTCGTGTGCAGCCTCTCCGTCGGCTTCTGGGTGCCCCGGCTGCTACGGGTGGAGCGCCGCCAGGCGGTCGCCTCCTGCATGGAGATCGGCCTGCACAACACCACCCTGGCCATCACCATCGCCCTCGGCATCCTCGGAAGCAGCGAAATGGCCGTCCCCGGCGCCATGTACGGGGTATTGATGTTCTTCGCGGCGGGCGTCGCCGGGTACCTCCTGAAGCGCACCGCGCCGCCCGCGTCCGCACCCCCTGTCGCACCCGTACCGGAGAGCGAGCACCCATGAGTCATCTGGCCGGCCGAGGCATCGCCGACATCACCGGGGAGGCCGCCGAGTGCGGCATGCTCGGCTACGGCAAGGCCGGCCAGCAGACCACCGGCATCCACACCCGGCTGCGCGCCCGTGCCTTCGCCTTCGCCGAGGACGCAGCGCAGGGCTCGGGGGAGCACACAGCAGAGGGCACGGCAGGGGGTACGGGGGAGCACACACGCGAGCGCACGGCGCAGGGCGCGTCCCGGCTGCTGCTGGTGATCTGCGACCTGCCGCTGATCTCCGGCGGGCTCGTCCGGGAAGTCGTCAGCCGGCTGCCCGGCGGATGGACCGAGTCCAATGTGATGATCACCGCCACCCACACCCACTGCGGCCCCGGCGGCTACTTCCACCACGCGCTCTACAACAGCAACACCGGCGGCTTCCGCCCCAAGACGTACGCCGCGATCGTCGACGGCATCACCGAGGCCGCGCAGGCCGCCCTCGACGACCTCGCCCCCGCCGAACTCTCCCTCGCCCACGGCGAGCTGCACGACACCAGCGCCAACCGATCCCGCCGCGCCTTCGACCGCAACCCCGAGGCGGACCGCGCCTTCTTCCCGAAGGCCGTCGACCCGCACACCACCCTGTTGCGGATCGTCCGCGACGGACAACTGGCGGGCGCCGTCCACTGGTTCCCCGTGCACAACACCAGCATGACCAACACCAACACCCTCATCAGCAGCGACAACAAGGGGTACGCCGCCTACAAATGGGAGCGCCTCGAAGGCGGTACGGACTACCTGTCGCCCGAACCCCCTTCCCTGGTCACGGCGTTCGCGCAGACCAACGCGGGCGACATGTCGCCGAACCTCAACCTCCGCCCCGGCAGCGGTCCCACCGAGAACGAGTACGAGAACACCCGCATCACCGGCACCCGGCAGCAGGAGTCGGCCACCGCCCTCCTGGCCGGCGCGACCCCCCTCACCGGGCCGATCGAGCACCGCCTCACCCACATCGACCTCTCCCGCACCGAGGTGGGCCCCGAGTACACCGGAGACGGCCTCCCCCACCGGACGGGAACGCCCGTGGGCGGCGCGGCGGCCCTCGCCGGGGCCTGGGCCGACGGCAAGGGCTTCGCAGGCTTCCGTGAGGGCCGCAACCCGGTCTGGGACGCCCTCTCCCAGCGGGTGATCTACGCCCTCTCGCCCGGCCTGCGCGACGCCCACGCCCCCAAGGCCCTCGTGCTCCCCGCGGGCCCGCTGAACCGGCTGCGGCCCATGGTCCAGGAGCGCGTCCCCGTCCAGCTCCTGCGGATCGGCCGCCTCCACCTCCTCGGCATCCCGGGCGAGGTCACCATCGTCGCGGGCCTGCGCCTGCGCCGTACGGTCGCCGACATCGTCGGCGCGGACCTCGCCGACGTCCTGGTGGCGAGCTACAGCAACGGCTACTTCCACTACGTCACCACCCCCGAGGAGTACGACGCCCAGGAGTACGAGGGCGGCAGCACCCTCTTCGGCCGCTGGCAGCTCCCGGCGCTCTGCCAGACCGCGGCCACCCTCGCCACCGCCCTGCGCGACGGGCTCCCCGTCCCCCACGGCACCCCCGAGCCGCTGCCCGAGGCCCGCCCCGGCGCTGTCGCCCCGGCCCGCGAGGAACCGCACCCCGGCCGCGCCTTTGGCGATCTGCTGTCCTTCGCCCGCATGGGCGACCGGGTCACCGCCGCCTTCGTCGCCGCACACCCGAACAACGACCTGCGCAGGGGCGGCACCTACCTCACGGTGGAGCGCCTCGACGTAAGCGAGAACGGCGGCGCGGGCGCGGGCCAGGCCTCCGACGGCAGCGCGGGCGAGGGCCGGGCCTCCGACGGCAGCGCGGGCGGGAGCGAGACCGCGGGCGCCAACTGGACCCGGGTGGCCGACGACGGCGACTGGTCGACCACCTTCCGCTGGGCCCGCACCGGCCCAACGACTTCCACGGCCACCGTCACCTGGGTGATCCCCGACCGGCCGAGGCCCGGCCTCTACCGGCTGCGCTATCACGGCGACAGCGCAGCCACCGGCCCGTTCAGCGGGGCCACGGAGCCCTTCGCCGTGCGGTGACCGGGACGCGCCGCGCCCCGGCCGCCTCACACGGAGCGGTGGTACGGGTCCGGGACGTGGATCTCCGCGCCGAGCTCGCGGGCCGCGTGCCGGGCGAAGGAGGGGTTGCGCAGCAGCTCCCGGCCGAGCAGCACCGCGTCGGCCTCCCCGTTGGCGAGGATCTTCTCGGCCTGTGCCGCGTCGGTGATCAGCCCCACGGCGGCGACCGGCAGCGCGGTCCCGCTCTTCACCTGCGCCGCGAACGGCACCTGGTACCCGGGGCCGATGGGGATGCGCACCCCGGACGCGTTCCCGCCGGTGGACACGTCGAGCAGGTCGACACCGTGCTCGTGCAGCTGCGCGGCGAACCGTACGGTCTCCTCCGCCGTCCAGCCCGCCTCGCCCTCCAGCCAGTCGGTGGCGGAGATGCGGAAGAACAGCGGCTTGTCCTCGGGCCACACGGCGCGCACCGCGTCCACGACCTCCAGGGCGAAGCGGGTGCGGTTCTCGTACGAGCCGCCGTAGGAGTCGGTGCGGCGGTTGGAGTGCGGGGAGAGGAACTGGCCGATCAGGTAGCCGTGCGCGCCGTGGATCTCGGCGACCTCGAAGCCCGCGTCCAGGGCACGGCGCGCGGCGTCCGCGAACTGTTCCACCACCCGGGCGATCTGCGCCCCGCTCAGCTCGTCCGGGACGGGGTGCCCCTCGCTGAACGGCACCGCGCTGGGGGCCACCGGCTGCCAGCCGTACGCCTCGGGGCCGACCGGGCCGCCGCCCTTCCAGGTGCGGTCGGTGGACGCCTTGCGCCCGGCGTGGGCGATCTGGATGCCGGGGACGGTGCCCTGCGCCTTGAGGAAGTCGGTGATGCGCCGGAACGCCGCCACCTGGGAGTCGTTCCAGATGCCCAGGTCGTAGGGGCTGATCCGGCCCTCGGGGCTGATCGCGGTGGCTTCCACGAGGATCAGCCCGGTGCCGCCCGTGGCCCGCGCGGCGTAGTGCGCGAAGTGCCAGTCCTGGGGCACACCGGCCCCGGGTCCGTCGGGCAGGGCCGAATACTGGCACATCGGAGCCATCCAGACGCGGTTGGGGATGGTCAGCTGGCGCAGGGTGAAGGGCCGGAAGAGGTTGCTCACAGCGGACTCCGTTCGGGGAAATACAGGTTGCCGGTAGTACGGTAACCATCGTAGTACGGCACCTGTCAAACTACGAGAAGTCTCGTACAATGCCGTCGAGGGCGGACCGCGGGGCCCGGCCCGGGCCGCCGGGCCCGTCGGCGTCGCCGCCCGTTCGTCCCGTACGCCGAGGAAGAGGGAGCCCGCCGTGGCCACCGCAGCAGCCAGCAGCCGCGAACTGGCGCACCCCGCCCGTGCCGACATCCGGCTCGAAGGGGTGCTGCACGCGCTGTCCGACCCCATGCGGCTGCGCATCGTCCGCGAGCTGGCCGCGGCGGAGTGCGAGCTCGCCTGCTCCGCCTTCGCGCTGCCGGTCTCCAAGTCGACGAGCACCCACCACCTGCGCGTCCTGCGCGAGAGTGGTGTCGTCCAGCAGGTGTACCGGGGCACCGCGAAGATGAGCGGACTGCGCCGCGACGACCTCGCGGCACTGTTTCCCGGGCTGCTCGAAGTGGTGCTGGGCGCCGCCGAGTTGCAGGCGGCCCGCGACTGACGGGCCGCGAGCCGTGTAGGCCCGGGGGTGGGTGCCCTGTGCGCGGTGGGACCGGACCGCGGTCAGGGCCGCCGATGGCCCTGGGCCGCCGCCAGCAGTCCCGCCCAGTCGGCGATCTTCACCGACCCCCGCCCCAGTGAGGCTCCCAGCGCGCTCTCCGCCGCCTCGATCGCCAGCCACCCCGGCCACTCCACCGGCCGCATCCCCAACTCCCCTAGAACCTCCAGGGGTTCACCGGCCACCTCGCGGCCGGACAGGGCATCCGCGTCCGCGAGCAGGGAGAGCGCCGTCTCCTTGGCGCACGGCCGGTTGGTGCCGATCACGCCCGTCGGGCCCCGCTTGATCCACCCCGCGACGTACTCCCCCGGGGAGGCGGCGCCGTCCCGCAGCACCCGCCCGGCCGCGTGCGGAACCGTCCCGTTCGCCGCGTCGAAGGGGAGCCCGGGCACCGGCGTCCCCCGGTATCCGACCGAACGCAGCACCAGCTGCGCCTCGATGTCCTCGTACGACCCCGTGCCGCGCACCCCGCCCGTCCCGTCCGGCACCGTCCTCTCGAACCGCACTGCCGCCACCCGCCCCGCTTCGGCGAGCAGCTCGACGGGGCGGAGGTGGAAGCGGATGCGCAGCACGCGGGCCCGCTCGGGCGGCGGTGCCCCGGCCCAGCCGCGCAGCACCTCCACATTGCGGCGCACGGGTGCCGGCAGCCCGGCGGGGTCGGCGTACCCGGGATCCAGGGCGAGCTCTGCCGGGTCCACCGTGACCGACGCCTGCGGCAGGGCGCCCAGCTCACGCAGCTCCTTGGTGGTGAACTTGGCCTGCGAGGGGCCGCGCCGCCCCACCATGTGCACCTCGTGCACCGTGGACCCCGTCAGCAGGTCCAGCGCGGTCTGCGGCACGTCGGTGGGCAGCAGCTCACCGGCGCCGCGCGCCAGGATCCGCGCCACGTCGACCGCCACATTGCCCACTCCGATGACCACCGCCGAACGCACCCCGAGGGCGAAGCCGCCGGGGTCCGCGTCCGGATGCGCGCTGTACCAGGAGACGAACTCGGTGGCGGAGAAACTGCCCGGCAGGTCCTCGCCCGGAATGCCGAGACGCCGGTCGGTGGCCGCGCCCACGCAGTACACCACCGCGTGGTAGAGCTCCAGCAGCCGGTGGGCGGGCAGCCGGGGCGTGCCGGCCTCCACGTTGCCCACGAAGGTGACGCGCTCGTGCTCCAGGACGGTGCGCAGTGTGCCCTGCAGGGACTTGATCTTCTCGTGGTCGGGCGCCACCCCGTACCGCACGAGGCCGTACGGGCACGGCAGCCGGTCCAGTACGTGCACCCGGACGCCGGGCACGGCGGTCTGCTGTACGAGGGCCTGGGCCGTGTAGAGGCCGCTGGGGCCCGACCCGACCACGGCGATGCGAAGCACGGCACGGCTCCCTCCCGCAGGCTGTCTCCAGCATCGCACCGCTGCGGCGTCGGCGGCAGTAGGCGGTGGGCAGCCGTTGCCGCCGGGCCCGGCGGCAACGGTCACTCCGTACGCCTCATCGCCGGACAGGCGCTAGCCGCCCCTGAGCATCCGCGCCATCCGGTTGATCTCCGTCGTCTGCTGGGCGACCAGCTCCGTCGCCATCTCCTCGACCGTGACGTCGTTGCCGTCGGCGAGGGCGTCACCGGCCATGGTCAGCGCCCCCTGGTGGTGCGTGATCATCAGCTCCAGGAACAGCTTGTCGAAATCCTTGCCCCGGGCCGCCTTCAGGGCGGCCAGCTGCTTCTCGGTGGCCATGCCCGCCATCGCGCCGTGATCGTGCGGTGCCTTCGGCCGCTTGTCCGCCCCGTTGCGGGACTGCCAGCCCTTCATGGCGTCGATCTCCGGCCGCTGCGCGGCGGCGATCCGCTCGGCCATCAGTTTCACGTTCCGCGCGGAGGCCCGGGAGGGTGCCAGGCCGGTCATCACGAGCGCCTGCGCGTGGTGGGTGATCATCATGTCCATGTAGCCGAAGTCGGCGGAGTTGGGCTTGTCGAGCGGCGCGGCCCTGCGTGCCTCGTCGGGAGAGAGCGTCCTGGCCGGTTCCCCCGGCTTCCCCGGCGCCACCACCTGCCCCCCGGCCGGCTTCGCCCGCGGCGCTTGGCCGGATTCCCCGGAACAGGCGGGGAGCGCGAGCAGGGCGGCGGTGACGAACGCGGCCGTCAGCGCGAACGGGCGGCGTCGGCCGCCATGTTGACGGGAAGACACGGCAACCTCCTGGGGCACAAGGGGTGATTGAGGTACGTCCTAGCACGGTTCTGCACGCGGATGATCAGAAAACTTCATTACATCTGTGCTCCCGTCTGTTGAGATGTACATGAGAAGGAAGATACTCACGAGGTCCCTCAGTTCAACTGCGAACCGAATCAAGGGAGTACGCAGTGACTCTGTCGACCAACCCCCGCGTCCGCCGGCGCAGACGTCTGGGCGTGGCAGCCGCCGCGGCCGGTCTGTTCGCGACCCTGCTCACCGCGGGAACCGCCGCCGCGAGCCCCGAGCCGGGCGACACCCCCGTCCCGAGCCGGCCGGTCACCACCTCCCAGCAGGAGGAGGCCCGCAAGGCGATCCGGGGCGGCGAGATACCCGGCGTGGACGAGATCGTCCACAGCAGGAACGTCGAGCACCTGGCGAACATCCCCAAGGACGCCCTCAAGGGCACCAACTCGGACCTGGCCTTCCAGGGCAAGTACGCCTTCGCGGGCAACTACGACGGCTTCCGGATCTTCGACATCAGCAACCCGAAGAAGCCGAAGACCGTGACCCAGGTCCTCTGCCCCGGATCGCAGAACGACATCTCCGTCTCCGGCAACCTGCTCTTCCTCTCCACCGACTCCTCGCGCAGCGACAACTCCTGCACCAGCACCACGCAGCCCGCGACCGAGAAGTCCTCCTGGGAGGGCATGAAGATCTTCGACATCAGCGACATCCGGAACCCCCGGTACGTCGCCGCCGTCGAGACCGCCTGCGGTTCGCACACCCACACCCTGGTCCCCGAGCGCAAGAACGTGTACGTGTACGTCTCCTCGTACTCGCCGCGCGCGGAATACCCGGACTGCCGGCCCCCGCACGACGGCATCTCGATCATCAAGGTGCCCCGCAAGGCCCCGCAGCAGGCAGCGGTCGTCGACTTCCCCGTGCTCTTCCCGGACGGCGGCAACCCCGGCGGCGGTACGACGAACCCCCACATCGCGCAGACCACCGGCTGCCACGACATCACCGTGCTGCCCTCCAAGGACCTCGCCGCCGGTGCCTGCATGGGTGACGGCATCCTCCTCTCCATCAAGGACCCGGAGAAGCCCAAGGTCATCGACCGCGTCCAGGACACCGCCAACTTCGCGTTCTGGCACTCGGCGACCTTCAACGAACGCGCCAACAAGGTCGTCTTCACCGACGAGCTCGGCGGCGGCGGCGCCGCCACCTGCAACGCGGAGATCGGCCCCCAGCGCGGCGCCAACGGCATCTACGAGCTCAAGGGCCACGGCGACAAGCGCAAGCTGGTCTTCAAGAGCTACTTCAAGATCCCGCGCCACCAGGCCGACACCGAGAACTGCGTCGCCCACAACGGTTCGATCATCCCGGTCCGGGGCCGCGACATCATGGTCCAGTCCTGGTACCAGGGCGGAGTCTCCTTCTGGGACTTCACCGACTCCTCGAAGCCGAAGGAGATCGGCTACTTCGAGCGCGGCCCGGTCTCCACGGAGACCATCTCCACCGGCGGTTCCTGGTCCGCGTACTACTACAACGGCCACGTCTACTCGAACGACATCGCCAAGGGCCTCGACGTACTGAAGATCAACGACTGGCGTACCGACCCCGCCAAGTGGGTCCGGATGCGCGAGCTCAACGTACAGACGCAGCCCGACTACCTCTGACCTTCGCCCGACCCGCTGACGGGAGGCCGAACCGGAATCCGGTCCGCGCCCGTCCGCACTCCGGTCAGAACGTGGTCGCACCGCTCGCACGACCCGTGCCGCCGGGCGGACCCCCGTCCGGCGGCACGCCCATGTCCCAGTCCAGCCCGTACCGCTGGAACAGCTCCGCCCGCAGCGGAGCCAACGGCATCGCCGCACCGGGCAGCAGCAGCGCGAAGACGGCGCCCATCAGCAGCGCCCGCAGCAGCGGATACGCGGTCTCCGGATCCTCGGCGCCGTACCGCCGCACCGCCCCCTTCAGCACGTCCGCCAGCTGACGCTGCTCGGGGCACTGGACGAAGCCCTCGGCCTGCAGGATGCCCGCCATGTGGGTGCGCATCAGCACCGGGCGCTCGAGCGCGAGTCCCAGCACCGCGTCCACCGCCCTCGCCAGCACCTCGGGCCCCTCGGGCGGCCGCGGTTCGCGCTCCAGCGCCGCGCGGATGGTCAGATGCATCAGCCGGTGCACGGCGGACTGGAGCAGCTGCCGCTTGCCGGGGAAGTAGTACGAGACCAGCCCCCGCGCGGCACCGGCCCGGTCCGCGATGTCGCCCAGCGTCGTCGCCTCGTAACCGCGCTCGCCGACCAGCTCCACCGTCGCCCGCAGGATCCGCTCGCGGGAACGACGCCGCAATTCTTCATTGACCGATGCGCTGCGCGGGGACATCCTGTAACTCCTGCGTTGACTGGCTCCGAGCCAATATACTCAGCGCGGTGCCGGTTCCCGCGTTCCGCGGAGACCGGGCGAGTGTGCTGTTCCGCCTTGGGCGACGCGGGGGATCGCCCAAGGCGGCAGAGGCACACAGCGGGCCCCGGGAGGCTTCCTCCCGGGGCCCGCGTGCTGCTCTCCCGCCCTCCGCCGCGCACCGGGGGATCATTCCCGGGGTTCGGTCCGCCGGGCGTAGAGGGCCGTGGACAGCAGGACCAGCGCCGCTGCGAGCAGCCAGCCGCCCAGGACGTCGGTGCCCCAGTGCACCCCCAGGTACAGACGGGTGAAGCCCACGCCCAGGACCGAGACCGCACCCACGAAAAGCAGCGCCGCCGTGGCCGCGCGCCGCGCACCGTGCAGCCGCAGCAGCCACAGCAGGAGACCGAAGGTGACCGCTGCCGTCATCGCGTGGCCGGAAGGGAAGGCGGCGTAGTGGGCGGAGTCGACCGGGTCGGGCCACTGCGGGCGCTCACGCCCCACCAGCCACTTGCAGAACTGCTGCGCGAGGGCGCCCATCAAGCTGGTGACAGCGATCCACACCGCCATCAGCCGCTCGCCGCGCAGCAGCAGCCACACGAAGACCACGGCCATCACCAGACGCATGGCCCAGGGGTCCCAGACCCAGTCGGACAGGATCCGGTTGACCTGGGTCGTGCCCGGATCGTCCACCGCCCGGCGGTGCAGTCCGTTTGCGATCTCACCGTCCAGGGTGAGCAGCGGACCCCACCGTGCGGCGACCAGCACGAGCAGTACGGCGAAGAGGCCGCTGAACAGGGCGCCCGCGAGGAGAGCCGGCGGACGGGGGGACGGACCAGGACCGGGGGAGTGCATGGGGGGATCCTTGCCGCCCTGCGGCGGATCAAGCTACCCCAGCGCGCTGAGCCCGGGCACGAATGCCACCACCAGCGGTACGGCGGGTACCAGCGCACACGCCGCCGTCAGCCGCAGCCGACGGGCGGGGCTGAGCCGCGGCACGGGGGACAGCAGCCGGTTCACCCGCTGCGGAAGCCCGGTGCCGGGCGCCGACGAAGGGCCGAACACCCCGCGGTGCTCGTTCAGTTCGACCAGGGCGAGCGCCGTCGTCAGCCTCCCGACCCGCTTCGACGCCATGTCGTCGGCGGCCAGTTCGACCAGGTGGTGCATCTCGTCGCGGAACGCGGCGAACACCGGGATCCGCGGAAAACCCTCCGCCAGCGCACCCGAGCAGTGCAGCAGCCAGTCGTGCCTGGCCCGCGCGTGCCCCTGCTCGTGGGCGACCACCGCGTCCAGCTGACGTCCCTTGAGCCGGCGCAGCGCCGCCGTGGTGACGACGAGCCGGGGCTCGGTCCCGGGCAGCCAGCGGGCGTCCGGCTGCTCGCCCTCCAGCACCACGAGCCGGTCCTCGCCGGGCTCCTCACCGGGCAGCGCCGGGGCGCGCACGAGGAGTTCGGCCCGGTGCTGCCTGCGCCGGGTGCGCGCCCGGTGGATCTCCCGGGTCAGCATCGCGGCCGTCCACACCCCGCAGCCCGCCAGGACGACCGCGAGCACGGCAGCCCAGGGGCCGCCCGCGCCCAGCGCGTACGCCTCGACGACTCCGTGCGGCGCTGAGGCGAAGACGTGGCCGCGTACCAACTGCCAGGCGGCTGCCGCACTGAACGTCATCGCGAGCGCGAAGCACAGCAGGACACCGCCCACCACGCACTGCCACATCCACAGCGCGACCACGGGCTCCCGCTCGCGCCAGTCGGTCGCCGCGAGGAGGCGCGGAGCGACGACGGCGGTCAGCAGGCCGAGTACCAGCAGCGCCAGGGAGACCGTCATGGGCCCAGCCTATGAGGGCGGCCCCGGGCGCGGTACGGGCCAGAGCGGGGAGTGACGTACGACTCATCGGCCCCACGGCTCATCGGCCCCAGGGCGGCCGGACGCCGGGCCCGGAGGAGGACCGCCAGAGCCCCGGGCGCGGTGCTTCAGAGCGAGAGCAGCATGGTGAGCATGGCCAGGGACATCGACAGGCGGCATGCGAGCGCCAGTTCGGGGCGGGCGCCCCAGGCCACCGTCGCGCCGCCCGGGGTGGCCGCGGCCGGGGCGGGCAGCAGCCGCGCCCCCGCCCGCAGTACGTACACCGTGTAATAGACCAGCAGTGCCCCGGTCAGCAACGGCATCCCGCCCGCAGCCCCGTGCCCGGTGTGCCCGCCGCCGCTGCCCGGCGCCATGGCCATCGCCATGTACACCATCGCCACGGAACCGACGAGATGGTGCAGCCGGTGCGCGGCGGCGGGCGCCGCGTCCTCCAGGTGTCCCCCCGGGCCCGGAGCAGGGTTGTAGGTGCGTCCGTGCGGGAGGCCGTGCCACCACAGGGCCCGCAGCGCGGCCGCTCCGAACACCACCGCGTACACCGCCCAGCTCCACTCCGGCGGGGCGAACACGGCGGCGGGCACCGCCATCACGGCCATCGCGAACCCCATCAGCGCCTCGCCGCGGGCCACTCCGCGCTCCTCCCTCGGTCCGCTGCGCATCCGCAGCAGGCAGTAGGCGCTCGTCAGCCCGCACAGTGCCACCAGCAGCCAGCCGGACATCGCCGGTCCGTGCACGGCGTCCCTCCCCGATCGGGTACTCCACGACGTGTCGACAGGTCGAGGAGTCGATGCCCCCGATCGCCGGGGCACACGCATGCGCAAAGGCACACAGGGGGAGCGCGGGGCGGCGCTAAGCTCACTGGGAAATCCTCCGCACCACCTGTCCAAGGGGAACCGCAGTCATGAGTACCACCGCGCGCCCGGCCCCCGGGGAACTGGTCTTCCGCGACGCCGCCGAGGCCGACGCCCCCGCGCTCACCGCCCTGGTCGAATCGGCCTACCGGGGCGACGCCAGCCGGGCCGGCTGGACCACCGAGGCGGACATCCTCGAGGGGCAGCGCACCGATCCCGAAGGCGTGCTCGCCGTCATCACCGCCCCCGGCAGCCGGCTGCTCGTCGTCGAGCGCGACGGCGGAACCGTCGCCTGCTGTCAGCTCGAACACCGCGGCGACGCCGCCTACTTCGGCATGTTCGCGGTACGCCCCGGGCTCCAGGGCGGCGGCGTCGGCAAGGCCGTCCTCGGCGAGGCGGAGCGGCTGGCGAAGGAGACCTGGGGGGTGCGGGAGATGCACATGCAGGTGATCTCCGTACGGAACGACCTCATCGCCTGGTACGAACGCCGCGGCTACCGCCGTACGGGACGGATGACCCCCTTCCCGTACGGCGACGAGCGCTTCGGAGTCCCGCAGCGCGACGACCTCCAGTTCGAACTGCTGCTCAAGGAGATCTGAGCAGCAGGGTCGTGTTCCGGCCGGTCATCAGGTCATGAACCGGCCGGTGGAGGTCGTGAGTTGGCCGGTCAGGCCATGAACCGGCCGGTCCTGCGGATCTCCGGGGAGTCCGTCGTCACCCCGTCCAGCTCCAGCGCGCGGGCCAGCCGCAGTTCGTCCAGGGTGTTCACCACCCAGCCGATCACCCGCAGCTTCTCCGCGTGCGCGCGGCGGACCGTCTCCAGGGTGAGCCGCTGGATGTCGAGGACGACGGCACCCGCCCCGGCCGCCAGGGCCCGGTCGACGACCTCGGGGCCGTAGAACTGGGCGACCAGGGCGGTCCGCACCCCGGGTACCAGGGACGACATGAGCGTCAGGGCCTCGTCGTGGAACGACAGCACCTCGACGCGGCCCATCAGATCACGCCGGTGCACGACCTCGGCCAGTGCCCGCGCGGCGGCCACGTCCTTGATCTCGGCCTGCAGCGGTGCCGAGACGGCGTCCAGCACCTCCTCGAAGAGCGGAATCCGCTGACCGCCGCCGGCGTCGAGGGTGCGCAGCTCGGCGAGGGTCATGCCGCGGATCGCTCCGTGCCCGTCGGTGGTGCGGTCGACGTCGGCGTCGTGCATCACGACGAGCGCGCCGTCCTTGCTCAGGTGCAGATCGAGTTCGATGACGTCCATGCCCGCCTGCTGGGCGTGGACGAAGGAGCTCAGGGTGTTCTCGGGCTCGACACCCATGACTCCGCGATGACCGATGGTGAGGAAAGACAAGGCGATCTCGCTTCCGTCGACGGCGGCTCAAGGCGACTCGGCACTCACACGCGTGGACTCCTGAAAGCCTAGCGGCCCGCTTCCGCGACGGAACCCGGCCCGCGTGCGGAAGGGGAATCCGACGCCTGGATGTTCGCGATGCCGAGGATCAGGGCGGTGACGACGGCGGCGAGAAGGAGGGTGCGCATGCTCATGGGGACAGCTCCAGGCACAAAAGGGGGAGTACGTCGGTACGTACGACAGGGTGGGACCGTCCTACCGCCGCGCGGCGGCCGGTTGGCGCACCGTCACCCGTCCGTGGGTGTGTACGGGGGGAGTTGACGCGCGGCGGTGTGCGGGGGAACCGGCGTGTGCGGGGGCGCGCGGGTACTCCCGGCGGCGTCCGGCGCCGGAGCCGGTGCGGGGCACTCCGGGCTGCGTCCGGCGCTCATATGTGCCGACTCCGCGGGCAGTGTCTCGGAGCGGAGGGTTCCGGTAGCCCGGCCGCACATCCTCCGGACATCTCGCCGCCGCGTGCCATGGGTCCCCGGGAATGACGGGGTCGCCGGTGCACTCCCGTACCGTCTTGGCCGTCGTCGCCGGAGCCATCGCCGCCTCCGGGGGGTCCGACAGGAAGACTTACGGCGATCCGGGGGGTGCGGCAGGATAATTTCTCCTGGCCCCTCTTGTGCGGAAGAACCGTGCACGGATACGGTTCCTTGACGCGAGGTTCTCCTGTGGAGGAAGTGACATGACGCAAAATCTGGTGCAGGACATTGCCGGTGGGGGCATAACCGAGGCCTCGCGGGTGGTCGACCACCCGGCCTGGAGCGCCCTCAAGGGCTCCGTCGAGGAGATCCGGCCCTGGCAGTCCGCCGACGGCTCCATCGACTTCGACGCCGAGGACGCCCCGGCCCGCAGTACCGTCCGGGCAGCGGTGGACCAGGTGGTCGCCGCAGTCGAGGAGCTCTCCCCGCTGCTGCCGCACGACGCGGCCTACCACCGGGCGCTCGCGGACGACCTCCGCCGCTGGGCCGACACCGGATTCGGCGTCCCCGACTTCCTCGACTCGCTGCTCGCCTTCCAGCCCGCCCAGTCGCGCGCGGACGGCCTCCAGCACCTCGTCGTCTTCCCGATGTACACCCAGAACGGCAACCCGGACCGCAACTTCGAAGCCGTCGTGCTGCGCATGGTGTGGCCCGAGTGGCTGGCGGAGCTGGAGCGCACCCGCTACGACAACCCGCTGTTCTGCGGCATCACCTTCGAGGACTTCACGGCGGGCTACGACACCAACTCCGCCGTGCTCTTCCCGGAGACCATCGCCGTGCGCCAGGCGCCGGAACGATTCACCTGGGGCGGCATCTTCTGCGACCGCGAAGCGGCCCGCTTCCGCGCCGTCACCGAGGCGGCGGTGGACATCCTCGGGGTGGACCTTCCCCAGGACATCCGCGCGATGGTCGCCGACCAGGACCGCTGCGAGCAGGCCTTCGTGCTGTGGGACATGGTCCACGACCGCACGCACAGCCACGGCGACCTGCCCTTCGACCCCTTCATGATCAAGCAGCGCCAGCCGTTCTGGATGTACGGGCTCGAGGAGCTGCGCTGCGACCTCACCGCCTTCAAGGAGGCCGTGAAGCTGGAGGCCGACGGCGTCGAGCAGGGCCGCGACGTGCAGTACGCGGTGCTCTTCGACCGGATGTTCCGCTTCCCGGTCACCGGTGAGCGGGTCCGCAACTACGACGGGCTCGGCGGCCAGCTGCTCTTCGCCTACCTCCACAAGCACGACGTGCTGCGCTGGACCGACAACACCCTCAGGATCGACTGGGAGCGGGCCCCGCAGATCACCAACCAGCTCTGCGGCGAGATCGAGGACCTGTACCGGGCGGGCATCGACCGGCCGAAGCTGGTGCACTGGTTCGCCGCGTACAACCTGGTCGCGACGTATCTCGCGCCGCACCCCGGCTCCCGCTGGGCCAAGGGCCCCGACGCCCTGGACCTGTCGCTGCCGCCGCGGAAACTGGTCGACGACGTGCTTCCGGACGAGTTTCCGCTGAGCATGTTCTATGAGGCGCTTTCCAAGAAGCTCAAGACCGTGATCGCCTCGACCAAGGGCATCACCGCGGCGGGCGCCGAGCGGGTGGCCGCGTGAGCCCCCGCGCCGAGGAGGCGACCGACATGAACGCAGCCAACCCCCCCGAGGGTCCTCTGGACGGTGCCGTCATCGCGGTGGCAGGAGCGGCGGGGCCCGCGGGGCGCGCCACCTTGCTGCGGCTCGCGGAGGCCGGTGCCACGGTCGTCGGCGCGGACGCCGACGTGGCCCGCCTCGCCGAGGCCGTCGACGCCGCCCGCTACGCGCACGGCGGGGCCACCGTCATCGGCGAGACCGTCGACCTGCTCGACCTCGAAGCCACCCGCGCGTGGGCGGACAAGACCGAGAAGGAGTTCGGCCGCATCGACGGCATGGTGCACCTCGTCGGCGGCTGGCGCGGCTCGGCGACCTTCGCCGAGACCGACCTCGCGGACTGGGACCTGCTGGAGAAGCTGCTGATCCGCACCGTGCAGCACACCTCGCTCGCCTTCCAGGACGGGCTGCAGCGCAGCGACAAGGGCCGCTATCTGCTGATCAGCGCGGCCGGCGCCTCGAAGCCGACCGCCGGGAACGCGGCCTACGCCGCCTCCAAGGCCGCCGCGGAGGCCTGGACGCTCGCTCTCGCCGACGCCTTCCGCAAGGACGGGGGCGAGGAGGGGCCCCGTACCGCTGCTGCGATCCTGGTGATCAAGGCACTGGTGCACGACGCGATGCGCGCCGAGCGCCCGAATGCGAAGTTCGCGGGATTCACCGACGTCACGGAACTGGCCGACGCCATCGCCGGGGTCTGGGAGAAGCCCGCATCCGAAGTGAATGGACAGCGCCTGTGGCTGACCCCCAAGCCGTGACCACGACGACCACGGTGACGACCACGACCACCACCTCCGTGACCACGCAGGGCCCCGCGGACCCGCCGAAGACCGACGCGCGCCGTCACCACGACCCCTCGGTGCGCGGCTTCGCCAGCGACAACTACGCGGGCGCCCACCCCGAGATCCTGGCCGCGCTGGCACTCGCCAACGGGGGCCACCAGGTCGCCTACGGCGAGGACGACTACACCGCACACCTCCAGCACGTGATCAGGAGCCACTTCGGCCCGTCCGCCGAGGGCTGCCCGGTCTTCAACGGCACCGGCGCCAACGTGGTGGCCCTCCAGGCGCTGACCGACCGCTGGGGAGCGGTGGTCGCCGCCGAGAGCGCGCACATCAACGTCGACGAGGGCGGCGCGCCCGAGCGGATGGGCGGGCTCAAGCTGCTCACCGTGCCGACACCGGACGGCAAGCTCACCCCCGAGCTGATCGACCGGCAGGCGTGGGGCTGGGACGACGAGCACCGTGCCATGCCGCAGGTCGTCTCGATCACGCAGAACACCGAGCTCGGCACCGTGTACACGCCCGACGAGATACGCGCGATCTGCGACCACGCCCACGAGCGCGGCATGAAGGTCCATCTCGACGGGGCCCGTATCGCCAACGCCGCGGCCTCCCTCGACGTCCCCATGCGCACCTTCACCAACGCCGTCGGCGTCGACATGCTGTCCTACGGCGGCACCAAGAACGGCATGCTCTTCGGTGAGGCCGTCGTCGTCCTGAACCCGGACGCGGTGCGGCCCATGGCGATGAAGCGGCTGCGCAAGACGTCGATGCAGCTCGCCTCCAAGATGCGTTTCGTCTCGGTGCAGCTGGAGGCGCTCCTCTCCCGTGACCTGTGGCTGCGCAACGCCCGGCACGCCAACGAGATGGCCCAGCGCCTCGCGGCGGGGGTCCGCGGCGTCGACGGCGTCGAGATCCTCTACCAGGTGCAGGCGAACGCCGTGTTCGCGCGCCTTCCGCACGAGGTCAGCGAGCGGCTCCAGAAGCGTTTCCGGTTCTACTTCTGGGACGAGGCGGCCGGCGACGTGCGCTGGATGTGCGCGTACGACACGACCGAGGACGACGTGGACGCGTTCGTACAGGCGCTCAAGGAGGAGATGGCGCGCTGACCGCCACCTCCCAGACTGCATAAATATGCGACCGACCGTAAAGTCATTGACTCACGGTCGGTCGCATTCCTATGCTCCCGGGCCATGGAGCTGATCCAGCACACCCCGGACCTGTCCGCGTACCTGGCCGCCGACGAGGCCGTCGACCACCACCACCCGGTGGTGAGGGAAACCGCGGCCCGCCTCGCCGCCGACGCCGCGGACTCCTTCGCGTACGCGCGCGCCGCCTTCGAGTTCGTCCGCGACGCCGTCCCGCACTCCGCCGACTCCGGCGACCCGCGCGTCACCTGGCGCGCCTCGGACGTCCTCGCGCAGGGCACCGGGATCTGCCACGCCAAGGCCCACGCCCTGACCGCCCTGCTGCGCGCCGAGGACATCCCGGCCGCGCTCTGCTACCAGCGGCTGGAGTACGACGGAGCGGCGGGCCACTGCGTGCACGGGCTGGTGGCCGTACGGTTTCGCGGCGGGTGGCACCGGCAGGACTGCCGGGGCAACAAGGCGGGGGTGGACGCGCAGTTCTCGCTCACCGGGGAGCGGCTGGCCTGGGTGCCGCGGCCGGAGCGGGGCGAGGTGGACTACCCGCTCCTGTACGCCGCGCCCCACCCCGGCGTGCTGGAGGCCCTCAGGACCGCCACGGACCGCCGGGGCCTCTGGGACGCGCTGCCGCCCTCCCTGTGAGACCGGCCCCGCCCGCGAGGCCGTCCGGCAGGCTCAGCCGGCCTCGCGCAGCTGTGCCGGGGTGGGTGCGGTGCCACCGAGGTGAGCCGGGATCCACCAGGTGTCCTTGTCGTCCTTCGGGCGCACCGGGTAGGCGCGCTGGGCGGCCTCCAGGAGCTCCTGCACGCGCTCGCGCAGCCGCCTGGTGAGGGCGCCCGCGTACTCGCCCGTCATGGGCTCCACCGGCTTGCCCACCCGGATGGTGACGGGGAAGTGGTTGCGGCCGAAGTTGCGCGGCCTGCCCTTGGTCCAGATCCGCTGGGTGCCCCAGACGGCCATCGGGATCAGCGGAACGCCGGCCTCCTGGGCGAGCCGGGCCGCACCCGACTTGAAGCTCTTCAGCGTGAACGACTCGGAGATGGTGGCCTCCGGGAAGACGCCGATGATCTCGCCCGAACGCAGCGAGTCCAGAGCGTGCTGGTAGGCGTTCTCACCCTGCTTGCGGTCCACCGGGATGTGCTTCATGCCGCGCATCAGCGGCCCCGACAGCTTGTGCCGGAACACCGACTCCTTGGCCATGAACCGCACCAGGCGCTTCTGCGGCAGCGCGGCGAGACCGTTGAACACGAAGTCCAGGTAACTGATGTGGTTGCTGACCAGCACGGCCCCGCCGGTGCGGGGGATGTTCTCAGAACCCTGAGTGTCGATCTTGAGGTCGAGCGCCTTGAAGAGCGTGCGTGCGGCGCCGACGACCGGCCGATAGACGAGTTCTGCCATGACGGGACCCTTCTCTGCCCGGGGAGGGTTCTCCCGGTGAAGTTACGCTGCCGTAGGTTTTCGGCGTCTGCCAGATCGTGCCCCATGTACGGCCGAGTAGCCAGTCCCCGAGTGCCCAATACGCGAGATTCTCGTCACGTCATGTGATGTCCGCTCATGCCCTGACCTGCTGCGGTGTTCGCACCGCCGGTCGCGGGGCCGGGAATCGTGGCACGCCGGGCCACGCTGCACACTGTGACGGCCGGAGTGTAAGGAGAGGGTGAAATATGACGGAACAGGAAGGTGCCCGCAGGCTGGGCGCGGCCGAACTCGGAGTGCGGCCGGGGGAGCGGGCCACGCTGGTCCAGTTCTCCAGCGCGTTCTGTCAGCCCTGCCGGGCCACCCGCAGGACCCTGGCCGAGGTGGCCGCCATGGTCGACGGCGTCACCCATGTCGAAGTGGACGCCGAGGACCACCTCGCCCTCGTACGGGAACTGGACATCAGGCAGACGCCGACCGTGCTCGTACTGGACGCCGGTGGCCGCGTCGTGCGCAGGGCGGCCGGGCAGCCGCGCCGCGTGGACGTCATCGCGGCCCTGGGGCACGCCGTCGGGTGACAGCACGTGATCAATCTCCCAGTGCCCGCGGTCCGGTACGTCCTTGACGGTGCGCGCCCCCGCTCGCCAGGGTGACGTCATGCCCCCGGAACTCCTTCTGCACGGGCGGGCCCACCTCGACCCGGTCCGCGACGCGAGCGCGCACCGTCCCGGTGTCTGAGCAGCCACGGACACCCCAGCCGCCCCCTCCGCCCCCGCCGAAGGGCCATTCCATGACGTTCCAGCCCGCCCTCGCCCCGGACCGCGCCGTTCCCCGGGACGCCACCCCCGAACTGCTCCGCTCGGTCTTCCGCAGGCACGCCGCCGGGGTGGCCGTGATCACCGCCGCGGGCCGCGAGGGCCGCCCGGTCGGCTTCACCGCCACCTCGCTCACCTCCGTGGCCGCCGAGCCCCCGCTGGTGTCCTTCGGGGTGGGCACCGGTTCCTCCAGCTGGCCCGTGGTCGCGGAGGCCGGGTACGTCGGCGTGCACATCCTCGGGGAACACCAGGAGGAGCTGGCCGCGACCTTCGCGCGCAGCGGGGCGGACCGTTTCGGCGCGCCCACGCGGTGGCATCCGGGTCCCGAGGGGGTGCCCGTCCTGGACGGTGTGCTGGCGTGGCTGGTGTGCCGAGTGGTGGCCAGGGTCCCCGCCGGGGACCATCGGATCGTGCTCGCCCAGGCCGTAGCCGGAGACCCATCGGGGCAGGGGCGGCCACTGCTCTACCACCAGGGGCGCTTCAACGCCCTGCGCGACTGAGAGTTCCCGGAAAGCGGCGCATGTCGGCGATTACACAGCGTTGGCAAGGTCACAGTTCAAAGCGCTTGCTTACGGGGAACGCTCTGGATGTACTGACGAGTAATATTCGTGTCGGAGCGCAAGCCGCCCCGACCGGAAACCGCCCCTTCAGGCGCCTATGCTGCCTGCAACGAGGCAGCCGACAAATAGACGATGCAGTAGGAGAGCCGGCGTGAGCTTGAGGATCGTTGTCTGTGTGAAGTACGTGCCCGACGCCACCGGCGACCGGCACTTCGCCGATGACCTGACGGTCGACCGCGACGATGTCGACGGTCTGCTGTCGGAGCTCGACGAGTACGCGGTCGAGCAGGCGCTCCAGATCGCCGACGAGGCCGACGACGCGGAGATCACCGTCCTGACGGTCGGTCCCGAGGACGCCAAGGACGCGCTGCGCAAGGCGCTGTCGATGGGCGCCGACAAGGCCGTCCACGTCGAGGACGACGACCTGCACGGCAGTGACGTCATGGCGACCTCGCTGGTGCTCGCGAAGGCCATCGAGAAGACCGGTTACGACCTGGTCATCACCGGTATGGCCTCCACCGACGGCACCATGGGTGTGCTGCCGGCGATCCTGGCCGAGCGCCTGGGCGTCCCGCAGGTCACGCTGCTCTCCGAGGTCAAGGTCGAGGACGGCACCGTCAAGGGCCGCCGCGACGGCGACGCCGCCAGCGAGCAGCTGGAGGCGTCCCTGCCGGCCGTCGTGTCGGTGACGGACCAGTCGGGCGAGGCCCGCTACCCGTCCTTCAAGGGCATCATGGCCGCCAAGAAGAAGCCGGTGGAGTCCCTGGACCTGGACGACCTGGCCCTGGAGGCCGAAGAGGTCGGCCTGGAGGGCTCCTGGACCGAGGTCAAGGCCGCGGACAAGCGCCCGGAGCGCACCGCGGGCACGATCGTCAAGGACGAGGGCGAGGGCGGCAAGCAGCTGGCCGAGTTCCTCGCGGGCCAGAAGTTCATCTAGTGGCCGGCGGGTCCGGGGCTCACCCCGCGGACCGGCACAGCGGGTGAGACCCGCCCCTCCAACCGCCCCCGTTTCTTCGCACTCGCAGGAGAGCAATCCCATGGCTGAAGTTCTCGTCTACGTCGACCACGTGGACGGTGCCGTCCGCAAGCCCACCCTGGAGCTGCTGACGCTCGCCCGCCGCATCGGCGAGCCCGTCGCGGTCTTCCTCGGCGCCGGTGGCGACGCCGCCGCCACCGTGCTCGGCGAGCACGGCGCCACCCGCGTACTGACCGCGGACGCCCCGGAGTTCGGCGACTACCTCGTCGTCCCGAAGGTGGACGCGCTGCAGGCCGCGTACGACGCCGTCTCCCCGGCCGCCGTGCTCGTCCCGTCCTCCGCCGAGGGCAAGGAGATCGCGGCCCGCCTCGCGGTCCGCATCAAGTCCGGCATCATCACCGACGCCGTCGACCTGGAGGCCGGCGACGAGGGTCCCATCGCCACGCAGGCCGTGTTCGCCGCGTCGTTCACCACCAAGTCGCGCGTCTCGCAGGGCGTCCCGGTCATCACCGTGAAGCCGAACTCGGCCCCGGTCGAGGCCGCTCCCGCCGCCGGCGCCGTCGAGGCGCTGTCCGTCACCTTCTCCGACGCCGCCAAGGGCACCAAGGTCGTCTCGCGCACCCCGCGCGAGGCCACCGGCCGCCCCGAGCTGACCGAGGCCGCGATCGTGGTCTCCGGCGGCCGCGGCGTCAACGGCGCCGAGAACTTCGGACTTATCGAGAAGCTGGCCGACTCGCTCGGTGCCGCCGTCGGCGCCTCGCGCGCCGCCGTCGACGCCGGCTGGTACCCGCACTCCAACCAGGTCGGCCAGACCGGCAAGTCGGTCTCGCCGCAGCTGTACATCGCCTCCGGCATCTCCGGCGCGATCCAGCACCGCGCCGGTATGCAGACCTCGAAGACCATCGTCGCCATCAACAAGGACGCCGAGGCTCCGATCTTCGACCTGGTCGACTACGGCGTGGTCGGCGACCTGTTCACGGTTGTCCCGCAGCTGACCGGCGAGGTCGAGTCCCGCAAGGGCTGACCTGCGCTTTCTGTACGACTCGGGGCCGCACGGCGTTTTTCGCCGGGCGGCCCCGAGCCGTTTGAGCGCGTGTCGCGGGCACCCATTGACGCGGATCACCCCCGACCATTAACTTCACTATGCGGATTGTTGATTCCGTGAAGCGGAAACCTGGAGGGTTGGAATGGGTCAGCAGGAGAAGGTGGCAACGAGCCTCGCCGGCGCGGTGAGCGAGGGGATCAGCGCTTCCCTCGTACCCGTGGACGAGGAGCTCGCGCGCCGCTACCCCGGAGACCCCGGAACCCGGCAGCCCGTCCACACCGTCTACGTCCCCGGCAACGTCTACGAGCCGGGCACCATCCGCTCCTGGGGCGGGACGGCACTGAAGATGCTCGACGAACACGCCCCCGACGCCGCCTCCTTCGCGGCCGTGCTGGGCCTCGACCCCTCGCTCGCCGACGCCGTCTACGACCGGGTGCGCGCCAAGCTGGAGCGCGAGCCGGTCGAGGACCTGCGCATCGACTTCGAGGACGGCTACACCGGCCCCGCCGACGAGGAGGACCAGTACGCGGCCCGCGCCGCCCGCCTGGTGGCCGAGGCGTACGCGAACGGCACCGCCGCCCCGTACATGGGCATCCGCATGAAGTGCTTCGAGGCCGCCGTCCGCGACCGCGGCATCCGTACTCTCGACGTCTTCCTCTCCGGTCTGATGGCGGCCGGCGGCCTGCCCGACGGACTGGTGCTGACCCTGCCGAAGGTGACCTACCCCGAACAGGTCACCGCGATGGTGCGCCTGCTGGAGGAGTTCGAGAAGGCGCACGGCCTGGACAAGGGCCGGATCGGCTTCGAGATCCAGATCGAGACCAGCCAGTCCATCGTCGGCGGCGACGGCACCGCCACCGTCGCCCGCATGATCGAGGCCGCCGAGGGCCGCGCCACGGGCCTCCACTACGGCACCTTCGACTACAGCGCCTGCGTCGGCGTCAGCGCCGCCTACCAGGCCAGCGACCACCCGGCCGCCGACCACGCCAAGGCGGTCATGCAGGTCGCCGCCGCGGGCACCGGGGTCCGCGTCTCCGACGGCTCCACCAACGTCCTGCCGGTCGGCACCACCGCGAAGGTGCACGACGCCTGGCGGCTGCACTTCGGCCTCACCAGGCGCGCCCTGGCCCGCGCGTACTACCAGGGCTGGGACATGCACCCGGGCCACCTGCCGACCCGGTACGCGGCCGTCTTCGCCTTCTACCGCGAGGGATTCGAGCAGGCCGCCGCCCGCCTGGCCGCCTACGCCAACCAGATCGACGGCGACATCGCGGACGAGCCCGCGTCCGCCAAGGCCCTCGCCGGCTACCTGCTGCGCGGCATCGACTGCGGCGCCCTGGACACCGCGGAGGTCGCCAGGCTGACCGGCCTGACCCGGGCGGACCTGGACGGATTCGCCTCACCGCGCCGCGGCGACCTCACGGCCAGCGCTTCGTAGAACCGTCCGCGGGCTCGCACCGCAGCCCCCGGGGGCCTGTCCGGCGTGCTCCGCCGGGCAGGCCCTAGTCTGTTCGCGAGCACATTGGGCGTAACGGATCGGGGCAGTGGTGGCTACGGGGGAGAACGAGCGGCTGGCCGGCCGCTACCGGGTGATCGAGCAGCTCGGCAAGGGCGGCATGGGTGTCGTCTGGCGCGCCGTGGACGAGGTGCTGGGCCGCGAGGTCGCCGTCAAGGAACTGCGGACGTACAACGACGCGTCCGGGCCGGAGCTGGCCGATCTGCGGGTGCGGATGCAGCGCGAGGCCCGTGCCGCCGCCCGCATCCGCCACCCCGGGGTCATCGCCGTCCACGACGTCGCCGACCACGAGGGGCGGCCGCTCATCGTGATGGAGCTCGTCGACGGGCCCTCCCTGGACGACGTACTGACGGACAAGGGGCTGCTCGACCCGCGCGAGGCCGCCGCCATGGGCGCCCGGGTGCTGGAGGCGCTGGGCGCCGCGCACCGGGTCGGCGTACTGCACCGGGACGTCAAGCCGGGCAACATCCTGCTGGACACCGGCGGTCGCGTCGTCCTCACCGATTTCGGCATCGCCGCCATCGAAGACCCGGGCGACGGCTCCACCACCCACCTCACCCGCAGCGGCGAACTGGTCGGCTCCCTCGACTACTTGGCGCCCGAACGCGCCCAGGGGCAGCAGCCGGGACCGGCGTCCGACATCTGGGCGCTGGGAGCCACGCTGTACGCGGCCGTCGAGGGCGGCTCGCCCTTCCGCCGTACGTCGACCTGGTCCACGCTCACCGCGATCGTGGCGGAGCCGCTGCCCGACCCCGTACGGTCCGGCCCGCTGGGTCCCGTACTGCGCAGGCTCATGGCCAAGGACCCGGCGGAGCGGCCCGACGCGGCCGAGGCGGCGAAGCTGCTGACGGCGGTGGCCGCAGCCCCGCACCCCACCGGGCAGCAGGAGCAGCGGCCGTCGGTGCCGGAGGCATACGGACCCCGCGTGCCGGACGGGTACGGGCCGCCCGTACAGCCCGGATTCGGGCCCGCCTCGCAGGAGGGGTACGGGCCCGCCCCGGCGCCCGCACCCGCTGCGGCCCCTCACGTCCGGTCCACGCCGGGCTTCGGCCCGCACGACCCGGCCGGGTACGGCACAGGATCCGGGTACGGCACGGGACCCGGGTACGGCGCGGGACAGAGTGCCGCTGTCCCGGCCGCGCACCCCGCCGCCCCGACGGCCGCCGGTACGTCGCCGGGGCGGCCGCGGGCGCGCGAGCGGGCGTCCGGCGGCCGGCGGAGGACCGTGGTGGCGGCCGGAGTCGCCGCCGTGCTGCTGACCGGCGCGGGAGTGACGTACGCGCTCGGCGGCAGGGACGGGGACAAGTCCGTGGCGGGCAGTCCCGTGGCCGAACGATCCGGGGCGGCCGGACCCTCGGCCGACGAAGGGCCGCTGACCCCCGGAGTCCTGCCGGGCGACGCCGCGAAGAAGACCCAGGGGCCCGCCCCCACGGGTGGCGCCAAGGACAGGGGCAAGGCCGAGGACACCGCGCGGAAGAAGCCCCTGCCGACCGCGGGAGGCAGGACCACCGATGCGGCCGCCGCGGGCAGCGCGGCCTCCGGCAGCAAGGGCACCGGCGCGGCCGGCGGATCCGCCGGCAAGGGCGGGGCGGCCGGTGGGGCGGGGGCCGGAGGCGGCGCCGCAGCCGGTGGCGGTGCGGCCGCGGGAGGCGGCAACCCGGCCCCGCCGCCCGCACCCCCGGCACCCGTCTGCCACGGCAGCGGCGGCGGCAAGTACAACTGCGACGTCTGGCGTTCGTCCGACTCGATCCGCGCGAGCGGCGAGCGCGCGGGCACGCTCAACGCGGGCACCAACTACTTCTACTGCCAGGCGAACCTGGGCCGCCGCGTCACCTACGGAAACTGGACGAACGTCTGGTGGGCAAAGACGGACGACGACAGCGGCAACACGAATGTGTACGTCAGCGTCGTCTACCTCAAGGGCGGCGACAACGACAAGCCCCTGCCGGGACTGCCCGCCTGCTGAGCCGGCCGCCTCACCGCGCTCGGCCCCACCGGTCAGCCGGCGGGAGGGAGTTCGCCCGAGCCCCGGGCGATCAGCCGGGTCGGCAGCACCACCCGCTCCGGTGCGCACGAGGCGTCCTCGAGCCGCCGGAACAGCAGACGGGCCGCGGTGCGTCCCAGGGCGGCGGCGTCCTGGGCGACCACCGTCACCGCGGGAACCAGCAGGTCCGCCAGCTCGAAGTCGTCGAACCCGACCAGGGCCGTGGGCCGTTCCCAGCCCGCCAGGACCCGTACCACCGTGACCGTCACCCGGTTGTTGCCCGCGAACAGCGCGGTCACGGGGGCCGGTCCTGCGAGCATGTCCCGGGCCGCGCGTGCCACCCGCTCCGGATCCGTGCTGCCCAGCGCCACCCAGGACGGGTCGACGGCGAGCCCCGCGTCCTCCATCGCCGCGTGGTAGCCGCGCAGCCGCTCCGAGGCGGTGTGGATGCGGGGCTGGTCACCGATGAAGCCGATCCGCCGGTGGCCGTGGGCGATCAGATGGGCCACCCCGTCGCGCGCCCCGCCGAAACTGTCCGAGAGGACCGTGTCCGCGTCGACCCTTCCCGCCGGGCGGTCCACGAAGACGGTCGCCACGCCCGCGGCCATCTCCTGGTCCAGATAGCGGTGGTCGTCCCCGGCGGGGATGACGATCAGCCCGTCCACCCGGCGGGCGCACAGCGCGAGCACCAACTCCCGCTCGCGGTCCGGGTCCTCGGCGCTCGAACCGTTGATGAGCAGGGCGCCGTGGGCGCGGGCGACCTCCTCCACGGCGCGGTTCAGCGGCCCGTAGAAGGGGTCGGCCAGGTCCTCCAGGACGAGGCCGATGCTGGCGGTGCGGCCCTTGCGGAGCACCCGGGCGCTGTCGTTGCGCCGGAAGCCCAGTGCGTCGATGGCCTCCTTGACACGGCGTTCGGTGTCGGGCGTCACTCCGGCCTCCGCGTTGACGACCCGGGACACCGTCTTGAGGCCGACGCCCGCGCGGGCGGCGACGTCCTTCATGGTCGGGCGGTTGCCGTAACGGTGCGGGGAGGGCACGGGACGCTGGGACCTGCCCGCGGTGGGAGGGCTGGAGGCGTTGTCGGCCACGGTGCGCTGTCCTGTCGGTCGTCGGCGTGAGTTATCGGAACGCGTGCGGTGGGGCGAGTGCGGTGCCGCACCGAGCATAGGGTGCCGAGATCTGGACAACGTTGTCAGCAGTAGAGAGACTGGCCTCAGCCACTGATCCTTCCTGCTCCATGCCCATGATCCCCACCCTTCCTCCTGGAGACGCGACCCCGATGCACACCGAGTTCACCGACCTCGTCGCCGCGCTGGACATCGGCGGTACCAAGATCGCAGGGGCGTTGGTGGACGACACCGGCCGGATACACCTCAAGACCCAGCAGCCGACCCCCGCCCAGGAGGGCGGCGAGCGGGTGATGGACGCGGTCGACACGGTGCTCGCCGAGCTGATGGCGTCCCCGCTCTGGTCCCGGGTGTCGGCGGCCGGGATCGGCAGCGCGGGCCCCGTCGACGCCTCGGCGGGCACCGTCAGCCCGGTCAACGTTCCCGGCTGGCGTGACTTCCCGCTGGTGGCGCGGGTGCGGGCGACGGCAGGCGACCTTCCGGTACGGCTCGTCGGCGACGGCGTCGCGATGACCGCGGCCGAACACTGGCAGGGTGCGGCCCGGGGCCACGACAACGCCCTGTGCCTCGTCGTCTCGACGGGAGTGGGCGGCGGACTCGTACTGAACGGACAGCTCCACCCCGGCCCCACCGGCAACGCGGGCCACATCGGCCACATCAGCGTGGAACTGAACGGCGATCTCTGCCCCTGCGGATCGCGCGGCTGCGTCGAACGCATCGCCAGCGGACCCAACATCGCCCGCCGCGCCGCCGAACAGGGCTGGACCCCCGGCCCCGACGGCGACACCACGGCCGCCGCCGTGGCGCGCGCGGCCAGGGCCGGGGACCCCGTGGCGGTCGCCTCCTTCGCGCGCGCCGCCCAGGCCCTGGCCGCCGGCATCGCGGCCACCGCGACCCTCGTCGAGGTGGACATCGCGGTGATCGGCGGGGGAGTGGCGGGCGCGGGCGCTCTGCTCTTCGACCCCCTGCGCCGCGCCCTCACGGAGTACGCCGCGCTCTCCTTCGTCCGGGGCATCCAGGTCGTGCCCGCCCGGATGGGCACCGAAGCGGGTCTGGTGGGCGCGGCGGCCGCGGCCCTCCGGGGCCCCGCGTCACGACGCGGGGCCCCACGCGGACAGCCACAGCCCACGGGCGGCTGAGCGACAGCCCGCCGGGGAGCGGGCCCGGGCCACGGCCCCTTGATGCAGCCACAGCCCGCCGGAGAGGGGGCCGCGGCCTCTCGGTGAACTCACCGTCTCAACGGTGGGCGACCACGGCTCACCGCGGCGGGCGACAACGGCTCACCGGCGGGCGAACTCCGGCCCGCCCTCACCGGGCCCCTCGGCGGTCAGTCCGTGCCCCGCCCGGGCGAGCGCACCGTCCCGGCCTTCCTGGCCTCGGCCGGATCGGCGGCGAGCTCCGGCAACAGCTGCGTCCTGCCTCCGCCTGCCGACACCCGCAGCATCACGGTGCCGTGCGCGGGCACCGTCGCGGCGAGCGTCCCCGCCGTGTGGCCGGTGGTCTTCCGCCACAGGTCGCGCACCCGGTACCGGCGGGCGGCGGGCAGGCCGACCGCCTTCGCGGTGGTCGCGATGCGCTGCGTGCTGCCGGTCTCGTTGAAGAGCGCGACCGCGCGGCTGCCGTCGGCCATCTCCTTGGCGACCACCCACCGGCCGCCCTGCGAGGTGACCACGACGCCCTGCTTGCCGAGCCTGTCCTGGTCGACGGCGATGACCTCCCGGTTGGAGAGGATGGCGAAGGTCTCCGGGGTCGCCCGGCGCAGGTCGGAACCGATGAGCAACGGCGCCGCCATGATCGACCACATGGAGAAGTGACTGCGGTACTCGGTCGCGGTCATGCCGCCGTTGCCGACCTCCAGCATGTCCGGGTCGTTCCAGTGCCCCGGGCCCGCGTACCGGGCCAGCGGCAGGTTCTGCTTCATGATCGACAACATCGAGGCCCAGTTGTCCTTGATGTCGAAGGTGGTCCGCCACATGTGCCCGACGTCCCTGCCCCACTCCCACGGCTTGTACGAACCCCACTCGCAGAGGCTGTAGAGAATGGGGCGGCCGGTCCTGGCGGACGCGGCCTTCAGGGCGTCACGCATGGTGGTGTACCGGAGCATGTGGTCCACGCCCTGGTTGTTGCAGTTGTCGTACTTGAGGAAGTCGACGCCCCACTCGGCGAACTGCTCGGCGTCGCTGTACTCGTGGCCGAGTGAGCCCGGCATGCCGACCGGATCGCAGGTCCTGGTGCCCGCGCTGCTGTAGAGACCGAACTTCAGGCCCTTGGAGTGGACATAGTCGGCCACCGCCTTGATGCCGCGCGGGAACCGCACCGGATCCGGCACCAGCCTGCCCGCCGCGTCCCGCTCCGGCTTCGCCCAGCAGTCGTCCAGGTTGACGTAGCGGTAGCCCGCCTGCTTGAGCCCCTTCTCGACGAAGATGTCCGCGATGCCCTTGATCATGGCCTCGTTGAACTCGGCCCGGCAGTAGGTGGAGTTCCAGTTGTTGAACCCCATGGGCGGAGTGAGGGCGAGTCCGTCGGGGAGCCGTGAGCGTGCCGGGGCGGGTGCCGGGCCGGGTGCGGGAGCCGCGGCCGGCGGGGCGGGTGCAGCCGGCGGGGCGGGTGCAGCCGGCGGGGCGGGTGCGGCCGGCGCCGCCTGGCCCTGCCCGGTGAGCCCCATGCCTCCCAGCAGCAGGGCCGAGGTGAGAACCCCCGCGGCTCTTCGGCTGCGCGGCGGGCCAGGGGGGCGGGTGCGTGCGGTCGGACGATGCATGGGTTTTTCCTCCGTACTCGTGACGATTCATCAGTATTCACGGACGGGAGCGCGACGACATGTGCGCGTCGCCGGTGCGCGCTTACGGTAGGGAGTGTCCGACCCGCCGGGAAGGGAAACGGAACCGGTTGGCCGATGGGCCATCAGAGCGTTTTGCGCCAACCGGAGCCGGTGACGGGGCCCGTCCGTCAGCCCGCTCGCGCGGGGTGCTGCGGCGGGCCCGGCGGGCCGGTAGGTTCGCCCGGTGACCGAGTACGCGCGCGCACGCGCCGAGGCCCGCCGCATCGCCGAGAACCACCGGCTCGAACCGCTGCCCGTGGAGGGCGGTCTGTTCCGCCGGACGTGGGCCGGCCCGGCCGATGCCACGGGCCGCCCGGCCGGCACCGCCATCATGGTGCTGCTGACCTCGGACCCCGGCGACTTCTCCGCCCTGCACCGGCTCCCCGCCGACGAGGTGTGGCACTTCTACCGGGGCGACCCGCTGGAGCTGCTGCTGCTCGCCCCCGACGGCACCGACCACCTCGTCCCGCTCGGCGACTTCGAGCGCGGCGGACCCGTGCAGCACGTCGTGCCGGCGGGTACGTGGATGGCGGCACGGGTCGCCGACGGCGGGGTGTGGTCCCTGTTCGGCACGACGATGGCGCCCGGCTTCCTGCCCGCGGACTACGAAGGGGCGGACCCCGCCGAGCTCGCCGCCCAGTATCCCCGTCAGGCCGCCCGCATACGCCGGCTGTGCCGCGAGGGCGCACCCCCGCACACGACCGGAGGCGACACCGATGCGTGAAGCGGCCCTGCCCGACCTCGGCGGACGCGTGGTGCTGGTCACCGGCGCCGGTGGCCTGCTCGGAGGAGGTGTCGCCCGCCGGTTCGCCGCCGCCGGTGCCGAAGTCGTCACCCACTACCGGCGCGACGAGAAGGCGGTCGGGGACCTCGTCGCACGCATCACCGGTGCGGGCGGCAGGGCCCTGGCCGTGCAGGCAGACCTGACGCGAGAAGCGGAGTGCCGGCGGCTGCTGGAGTCGGCGGCCGACTGGCGCGGCGGACTGGACGCCCTCGTCAACAACGCGGGGATCCAGCCCGTGCGGAACCTGGACGACATGACCGCCGACGACTGGCGCGAGGTCTACGACACCAACACGACCAGCGCCTTCTCCTGCACCCGCGCCGCCGTCCCCCTGCTCGCGGCGCGCGGTGGCGGCAGCATCACCCACATCGCCTCGATCGAAGGCACCATGGCGACCCCCGGCCATGCGCACTACTGCGCTCCAAGGCCGCCCTGATCATGTTCGCCCGCTCGGCCGCCCTCGAGCACGGCCCCCGCGGGGTGCGCGTCAACACCGTCTCCCCGGGACTGATCGACCGCCCGGGCCTCGCCGGCGACTGGCCGGACGGTGTACGCCGCTGGCAGGCGGCCGCGCCCCTCGCCCGCCTCGGCAGTCCCGAGGACATCGGCAATGCCTGCGTCTTCCTCGCCTCGGACGCCGCCGGCTGGATCACGGGTACGAATCTGGTGGTGGACGGCGGTGTCAGCGCGCGTCCCACCTGGTAGCCCCGGCGACCACCACCAGGAAGGCGTCCGCGTCCAGGTCCATCACGACCTCCGCCGGGCACCCCTCCGCGCGGCGTGCGAGGGCGTACTCCTCGGCGGGCCAGCTGCCCCGCGGACCACCGGCCGGAAAGTGCTGCAAAATCGTGCGGTTCATGCCGCACCCCTCTCTCTGTGCTCCTGCTGTACCTCTGTGCGCCCAACGAGACTCCGTGACGACGGGTCACGGCCGCGGTCGTCCCCCGGGCGCCCCCGTTATCTGCATCGACGCCGTGCGGCCCGTGTCGCGTTGCCCGGACCGGGCCACAGCACGGACACGGTTGTGTGCCCGGACCGTCGCAGGCACCATGCCGCCGGGCCCCCTGTTCGTGGCAGGGTGTTGCGGGCAGTCCACTGGGGGCTACGGCAGAGGGGGAACTGTGCTCGTATGGATCAACGGGGCGTTCGGGGCGGGCAAGACCAGTACCGCGCGCGAGCTGATCGACCTGATCCCCAACAGCACCTTCTACGACCCGGAGCTGACCGGAGCGGAACTCGGGCAGCTGCTGCCCGCCAAACGGCTTGCCGAGGTGACCGACTTCCAGGACCTCCCGATGTGGCGGCGGATGGTCGTGGACACCGCCGCCGCACTGCTGGCGGAGGTGGGCGGGGTGCTGGTGGTGCCGATGACGCTGCTGCGGCAGGAGTACCGGGACGAGATCTTCGGCGGATTCGCCGCGCGCCGCATTCCCGTACGGCATGTGCTGCTGCACACGGAGGAAACGATCCTGCGGGAGCGGATCGCCGCGCGCGAGGTGCCCGGCATGACGGCGGCGGACGCCGAGGTGCGGGTGCGGCAGTGGGCCTACGACCACATCCAGCCGTATCTGACCGCCCTGGAGTGGATCACCGCGGACGCGCATGTCGTCGACTACGGCCGGATCTCTCCGTACGAGGCCGCGGAGGCGATAGCGGAGGCGGTGCGCTCCGGGGCGGCGAGTCCGTGCGACATCGTGCAGACCCCGCCGCCCACCGCCGAGACCGTGGCCGCGGGGGTGCTGCTCTTCGACGAGGACGACCGGGTGCTGCTCGTGGACCCGACGTACAAGCCGGGCTGGGAGTTCCCGGGTGGTGTGGTGGAGAGCGGCGAGGCGCCCGCCCGCGCGGGGGTGCGGGAGGTCGCCGAAGAAACGGGGATACGGCTCGCCCGCGTGCCCCGGCTGCTGGTCGTCGACTGGGAGCCGCCCCGCCCACCTGGGTTCGGCGGGCTGCGGATGCTGTTCGACGGAGGGCGGCTCGGCAACGAGACGGCCGGTCAAGTGATGCTTCCCGGACCCGAGTTGAGGGAGTGGCGGTTCGTCTCGGAGCGGGAGGCGGCCGGACTGCTGCCGCCCGAGCGGTACGAACGGCTGCGCTGGGCGCTGCGGGCGCGGGAGCGGGGGACGGTGCTCAATCTGGAGGCGGGCGTACCGGTCGGGTGAGCGTAAGCATGACCCCGCCGGGAACGCGGAACAACCGGCCGCCGGGCGGGCGCGGTCCGGCCCTGGTCCGCCCCGGCGGGCGCGACTCGGCCTCCCGCCGGGGTGTGCGCCGGCCCGCAAGGGTGGCTCAGCCCGCGGCGGAGGCCTCCTCCGCCGCAGTGAGCAGCAGCGTGGCGGTGTCCTCCGTCAGCGGGTCGCCGTGACCGAAGCAGGCGACGGACGGGGCCAGCGAGGCGAGACGCCGCATGGTGGCCAGCGCCTGTTGCCGGTCCACATTGAACACCCCCAGCATCACCTCGCCCACCGCGGCGATCGAGTCGCCGGTGAACAGCACGCCGTGGTCCGGGAGATGGACCGCGAGCGAACCGTCCGTGTGCCCCGGTGCGTGCACGATGCGGGCGCCGCCGCCGAAACCGAGCACCTCGCCCTCCTCCAGCTCACGGTCCACCCGGGTCGCCGGAGCCTCGGGCAACGACGCCAACGCGTGCTCGTACAGGGGGACTTCCCAGCCGAGCAGCACCGGCTCGGGGGTGGGGGCGAGGCCGCGCACCACGGGAGCGTCCAGCCGGTGCGCCAGTACCTCGGCGCCGTGACGCTCCGCCAACTCCCCTGCGGCGCCCGTGTGATCGCCGTGGCAGTGGGTGAGGACGATGCGGCGCAGGTCGCCCGGATCGGCGCCCAGGCTCCGTATCGCGTCCTCGATGCCGGGCGCGGCATCCCGGTGGCCGGCGTCGATCAGCGTCAGCTCGGTACCCTCGGGCGTCTCGTCGCGCCAGAGATAGGCCTGGCCGACCGGGAAGCGGAGCATGTGCAGTTGCGGAAGTACTTCGACGAGGTCCATGCGGCGAACGTACGAGAGCCCGTACGCCCGCCGCACCGGTCTTCGCTCAGCGCATAGTTCGCTCAGCGCTGATCATGGGCCCAAGAGCGCCGGTCAGGCCTTCTTGGACGCCGCGTAGTTGACGAGGAAGAGGGCCTCGGCCACCGAGAGGCGCTCCAGCTCCTGGGGGGAGACGCTCTCGTTGACCGCGTGGATCTGCGCCTCGGGCTCGCTCAGCCCGATGAGGAGGATCTCCGCCTGCGGGTAGAGCGAGGCGAGCGTGTTGCACAGCGGGATGGAGCCGCCCATGCCGGAGGTCTGCATCTCCTCGCCCGGGTAGGCGACGCGCATCGCGTCGGCCATCGCGAGGTACGCGGGGCTGCTGGTGTCCGCGGTGAACGGCTGGCCCTGTCCGACCTGCTCGACGCCGACCCGGGCACCCCACGGGGCGTGCGCGTGCAGATGCGCGGTGAGCAGCTTCGTCACCTCGGCAGCGTCCTGCCCCGGCGGCACCCGCAGGCTGATCTGCGCCCGCGCGCTCGCCTGCACCGAGGGGGTCGCGCCGACGACCGGCGGGCAGTCGATGCCGACGACGGTGACGGCGGGGCGCGCCCAGATGCGGTCGGCGACCGTGCCCGTCCCGATCAGCCGCACACCGTCCCGGACCTTCGCGTCGTCCCGGAACTCCTCCTCCGGGTACTGCAGCCCGGCCCAGGTTCCGTCCGCCGCGAGCCCGTCCACGGTCGTCGAGCCGTCCGCGTCACGCAGCGAGGCCAGCAGGTGGATCATCGCGGCGAGCGCGTCGGGGGCGGCCCCGCCGAACTGGCCCGAGTGCAGGTTGCCCTCAAGGGTGTCGAGGGTGACCCGCAGCATCGTCATCCCGCGCAGAGTCGCCGTCACCGTCGGCAGGCCGACCCGGAAGTTGCCGGTGTCGCCGATGACGACCGCGTCGGCGGCCAGCAAGTCCGGGTGCGCCTCGGCATACCGCTCCAGGCCGCCGGTGCCCTGCTCCTCGGAACCCTCCGCGATCACCTTCACGGAGACCGGCACGCCACCGTTCTCCTTGAGGGCCCGCAGCGCGAGCAGGTGCATGATGAACCCGCCCTTGCAGTCGGCTGCCCCGCGCCCGTACCAGCGGCCGTCCCGCTCCGTCAGCTCGAACGGCGGCGACACCCACGCGTCCACGCCGAGCGGCGGCTGTACGTCGTAGTGCGCGTACAGCAGTACGGTCGGCGCGCCCTCGGGACCGGGCAGGAAGCCGTAGACGGACTGGGTGCCGTCGGGGGTGTCGAGGAGCGCCACGTCCGTGAATCCTTCGGCGCGCAGCGCGTCGGCGCACCAGTTCGCGGCGGCCTCGCACCCGCTCTTCGGGAACTGCGCGGGGTCCGCCACCGAGGGGAAGGCCACCAGCTCGGCCAGCTCCGCCTTGGCCCGGGGCATCAGCGAGGCGACGGTCGTGGCGATCGGGTGGACGGCGGTCATGGGCGGACTCCTCGTGGGCGTGACGGCGGATCGCGGGTGCCCCGGCGCACCGGGGGTGGGGGTGCACCGGGGTGCTTCGCGGACGGATGTGCGTACGGCGAAGCCGTGACCGATCCTCCCACAGGGGACCTTGGTCCCGCCGCGCCGTAGGATGCCGCAGGACAGCATGGCCACGGTTCGGATCAGGAGCAGAAGCACATCGTGAGCAGCGAGAACGCAGACGCCGCAGCAGACACCGGACACGGGTCGGGCGAGGACGGCGAGACGGTGTGGGACGTCGTGGTGGTCGGGGCCGGTCCGGCCGGCGCCTCGGCGGCCCACGCGGCGGCGAGCGCGGGGCGGCGGGTGCTTGTGCTGGAGAAGGCCGAGCTGCCCCGGTACAAGACCTGCGGCGGCGGCATCATCGGCCCCTCCCGCGACAGCCTGCCGCCGGGCTTCGTGCTGCCGCTGCGCGAACGCGTGCACGCGGTGACCTTCTCGCTCGACGGGAAGCTGGCGCGCACCCGGCGCTCCCGGCAGACGCTGTTCGGGCTGGTCAACAGGGCCGAATTCGACGAGGCACTGGTGGAGTCCGCGACCAAGGCGGGTGCCGTGCTGCGCACCGGTGCCACCGTCGCCCGGGTCGAGCAGCACGGCTCGGCGGTCCCCGACCGGCGCACAGCCGCGGTCGTGCTGTCCGACGGGGAGACCGTGCTGGCGCGGGCGGTCGTGGGAGCCGATGGCAGTGCCAGCCGGATAAGCGCTCACGTCGGTGTGGAGTTCGACCAGGTCGACCTCGGCCTGGAGGCGGAGATCCCGGTGCCGCCGACGGTCGCCGAGGACTGGGCCGGCCGGGTGCTCATCGACTGGGGCCCCCTTCCCGGCAGTTACGGCTGGGTGTTCCCCAAGGGCGACACCCTGACGGTCGGGGTCATCGCCGCCAAGGGCGAAGGGTCCGCCACCAAGCAGTACCTGACGGACTTCATCGCCCGTCTCGGCCTCGCCGGCTTCGAACCGTCCATCTCCTCGGGCCACTTGACCCGCTGCCGGGCCGCCGGATCGCCGCTCTCGCGCGGCCGGGTGCTGGTGTGCGGCGACGCGGCGGGCCTCCTCGAGCCGTGGACCCGCGAGGGGATCTCCTTCGCGCTGCGCTCAGGCCGGCTCGCGGGGGAGTGGGCGGTCCGGATCGCCGAGGCTCAGGACGCCGTCGACGCCCGCCGGCAGGCGCTGAACTACGCCTTCGCGATCAAGGCCGGGCTCGGCGTCGAGATGGGCGTCGGCAAGCGCATGCTCACCCAGTTCGAACGCCACCCCGCGCTGCTGCACGCCGCGGTCACCGGGCTGCGGCCTGCCTGGCGGGCCTTCGCCCGGATCACCAGCGGCCGCACCACGCTTGCCGAGCTGGTGCGGATGCACCCGATGGCACAGCGCGCGCTGAACGCGGTGCACCGCCCCGACGAGCGCTGACCCGCACACCCGCCGCGCCGGGCCCGCCGGACCACTGGGCCCGGCGGGCCCGGCGCGTACGTACGGCCGCGTGGCGCGCCCCGGCCCGCCACCTGCGTACTCCTCGGGGAGTACGCAGGACCGCGCCCACGGGGCGACGCCCCGCCCGGCCTGCGCGGCCAGCGTGAACGGCATGGATCCACAGGACCCCCGCACCGGACGGCCGCGCCCGCGTCCCTTCCGGGGCCGCAGCCGTGCCCGGGGCCGCCGGAGCGAGGGGCACCCGCGCGGGCGCGACCGGCCCGGCTTTCTCTCCCGGCCGCGTGCCGGGGCTGCTGCGAGGGCCCCGTTCGGTCCGCCCCGCTGGGCCAGGCACTGGGAACCGGGTGCGGCCCCCTGCCGTACCGGCGTCGCCGCGCTGCCCTGGATGTCGACCCTGGTGCTCGCCGTGTTCGTGCTGCTCGGCTCCCGCTTCGCGGAACGCGCCCAGTCCGGCCACGAACAGCTCGACGCGCTCGCCCGGGCGCTGCTGCTCGCCGGTCCCGCGTTCCTGCTGTGGCGGCACCGGTTCCCGGTGCCCGTCGTCTTCGCCGCCACAGGCGCGGTGCTGGTCTATCTCGGTGCCGGGTACCCGCACGGCCCGGTCTTCCTCACCGTCGCGCTCGGGTGCTTCGCCGCCGTGGTGCACGGCCACCGCGGCGCCGGCTGGAGCGCGGTCGCCCTCCTGTGGGCCGGGCACCTGCTCCTCGGCCACTGGCTGTACCGATGGCTGCCACCCGCCGGCGACGGGCCCGCCTCCTGGGGTGAGGGCCTGGGCCCGGCTGCCTGGATGACCGCGATCCTCGCCGGTTCCGAACTTGTCCGCGTCAAACGCCAGCAGTGGGCGCACGCCCGCGCCGAACGGGCCGCCGCCCAGCAGCGCCGGGCCGAGGAGGAGCGGCTGCGGATGGCCCGCGAACTGCACGACGTACTGGCCCACAGCATTTCCGTCATCAACGTGCAGGCGAGCATGGGACTCGCCCTGCTGGACAGCGACCCCGAGCAGGCCCGTACCGCGCTCACCACCATCAAGGCCGCCAGCAAGGAAGCCCTCGGAGAGGTACGCCAGGTGCTCGACTCCCTCCGCGCCCCGGGCGACGCCCCCCGCGCCCCTGCCCCGGGCCTCGACCGGCTGCCCGAACTCGTCGAGCAGGCCGCCGCGGCGGGCCTCACGGTCACGACGCGGACCACCGGCAGGGTGCGCAGGCTCCCGCCCGGTGCCGACCTCGCCGCCTTCCGCATCGTCCAGGAGGCCCTGACCAACGTGGTCCGCCACTCCGGCTCCCGCACCGCCGACGTCCAGGTCGCACACAGTCCCGCGGGCCTCCGCCTGCGTATCGACGACGCGGGACCGGCCACCGGCGACGACGCGGGCGGCAGCGGCAACGGGCTCGCCGGCATGCGGGAGCGGGCCGCGGCTCTGGGCGGCACGATCGAAGCGGGGCCACGCCCCGGCGGCGGCTTCAGGGTCGAAGCGGAACTCCCCCTGAGCGGCACCCCGCAGCAGCAGGCCCCGCAGGAGCACGCACCGCAGCGACAGCCGTCACCACCACCAAGGGCACCGGAGCAGCCGGCACCACGACAGGAAGAGGGGACGCCGTGATCCGGGTACTGCTCGCCGACGACCAGGCGCTGGTCAGAGCCGGATTCCGGGCACTGCTCGGAATCCAGGACGACATCGAGGTCGCCGGGGAGGCCGCCGACGGTGAGGAGGCGCTGCGCCTGGTGCGCGAACTGCGCCCGGACGTCGTCCTGATGGACATCAGGATGCCCCGCCTCGACGGTCTCGCCGCCACCCGCCGACTCACCGAGGACCCGGACCTCGACGGGGTGAAGGTGGTCATGCTCACCACCTTCGAGCTCGACGAGTACGTGTTCGAGGCGATCCGCTCCGGTGCCGCCGGATTCCTGGTCAAGGACACCGAGCCGGAGGAGCTGGTACGCGCGGTCAGGGCGGTGGTGGACGGCGACGCGCTGCTGTCGCCCGGGGTGACGCGCCGCCTCATCGCCGAGTTCGCCGCCCGGTCGAAGGAACCCGCCGAGGCGGGGATGCTGCGCGAACTCACCGAGCGGGAGCGGGAGGTGATGGCGCTGGTGGGCATCGGTCTTTCCAACGAGGAGATCGCCCGCAGGCTCGTCGTCAGCCCGCTCACCGCCAAGACCCACGTCAGCCGCACCATGGTCAAGCTGGGCGCCAGGGACCGGGCCCAACTCGTCGTGATGGCCTACGAGTCGGGCCTGGTACGCCCCGGCTGGCTGGGCTAGGGCCGGCTGCGGCTACCCCGGGGTGGTCCGGCCGTCCACCGTCGACCGGGAACCCCGGGCCACGACTCCGAGGCAGGACGCCGCCGCGGCCAGCACCACCACCGTTGTCAGCGCGAGCGGCAGAGTGAACCAGTCGGCGAGGAAACCGATGGCGGGCGGCCCGAGCAGCATTCCGCCGTAGCCCAGCGTGGAGGCGGTGGCGACCCCGCTCGGCCCGGCCAGCTCGCCCGCGCGGGAGACCGCGACGGGGAAGATGTTCGCCAGACCGAGCCCGGTGACGGCGAAGCCGAGCAGTGCGAGCCAGAGCGAGGGTGCGAGGGAGCCCAGCAGCATGCCGAGGGCTGCGGTCGCCCCGCCCGCCACCAGGGTCCTGGTCTGCCCGAGGCGCTCCAGCAGGGTGGTTCCGCTCAGCCTGCCGAGGGTCATGGCGAGTGCGAACAGGGAGTACCCGGCGGCGGCCACGCCCGGGTGGGCGCCCAGGTCCTGCTGGAGGTGGAGCGGACCCCAGTCGGCCAGCGCGCCCTCGCCGTACGCGGTGCACAGGGCGATGACACCGAAGAGAACGACGGCACGGCGGGTGCCCGGCGCGGTGCGCGGCCGCTCGCGCGACAAATCGCGCGCGGTGGCCGCAGCCTCCGGAGCAGGTGAAGCGTCCGATGCGGCCGGAGCCTTCGGAGTGGCTGCGGCCGGAGTGGCTGAAGCAACCGGAGTGGCCGGAGTCGCCGAAGCGGCCGTAGCCGCCGGCCCCTGCGGCAGCTTGCGGGACTCCCGCAGCAGGACCGGCCCCGCCGCCGCCGTGAGCAGCAGCCCCAGCACGGTCAGCGTCGTCAGATGGACGAGCGGGGACAGGCTGCCCGCGACCAGCCCGCCCAGTCCCGCACCGACCATGCCGCCCAGGCTGAACGCGGCGTGGAAGCTGGGCATGACCGGGCGGCGCAGCGCGGTCACCAGGTCGACCGCCGCGCTGTTCATGGCGACGCTGATGCCCCCGTACAGCGCTCCGAACACGAGCAGGACGAGGCCGAGCGCGAGCGGGGAATGCGTCAGCGGTGGCAGGGCGATGCTCAGCGAAAGCAATGCCCCGCAGAACACAGTGACCCGGGCGCTGCCCAGTCGGCTGCACAGCCTGCCCGTCAGCGTCATCGTGATCACGGCGCCCGCGGACACCCCCAGCAGGGCCATGCCGAGCGTGCTGGCCGAGGCCTCGGTCTGGGCCTTGATGGCCGGGATCCTGACCACCCACCCGGCGAAGATGAAGCCGTCGAGGGCGAAGAAGAGGGTGAGCGCGGTGCGGAGACGGGAGAGGGAGGGTGCGGCGCGGTCGGCGCCAGGGCCCCCCGGTGCTGCCGTCCGGACTTTGTTTAGGTTCGGCACAAACTCAGCATAGGGTGGGCCGCGCGAACGGGGCAAGACGGTTGCGGGTCGTGGCAGACTCCACCTCATGAACGGCGAGGGGACCAGGGTGGCCAGCACCAGGACGAAGTTGGAGAGGGGTCGCGGAGCGCTCGGCCCGGCACTGGAACTCGTGCACACCGGCCGCGCCCCCACCCGCGCCGTCCTCACGGCCGAACTCGGCGTCACCCGCGCCACCGCCGGTGCGGTCGCCGCCGAACTCGAGGCCCTCGGGCTGATCCGGGTCGACTCCCGCCCCGCCGCAGCCGGATCGCAGGGCCGCCCCTCGCACCGGCTGACCGTCGACGACGCCGGCCCCGTGGTGCTCGCCGCCCAGGTGCACGCCGACGGCTACCGCGCCGCGCTGGTCGGACTCGGCGGCCGGATCGTCGCCACCGCACCCGGCTGCACGGTCGTCGACGCCGATCCCGCGCAGGTCATCGGTGCCGTCGTGGACGCGGGCGCACAGCTCCTGCGGGAGAGCGGCCGCCGCTGCGCCGGAGCCGGGCTCGCCGTCCCCTCTGCCGTCGCCGAACCCGAGGGGACCGCCCTCAACCCCCTGCACCTCGCCTGGCCCGTGGGCTCACCGGTGCGCGAGATCTTCGCCGGACGCATCGCCGCCGCCGGTATCGAGGGCCCCGCCTTCACCGGCAACGACGTCAACCTCGCCGCCCTGGCCGAGCACCGGCACGGCGCGGGCCGGGGCGCCCAGCACCTGCTGTGCGTCGCCACCGGGCACCGCGGCGTCGGCGGCGCCCTGGTTCTCGACGGCCGTCTGCACTCCGGGAGTTCGGGGCTCGCCCTGGAGGTGGGGCACCTCACCGTGAACCCCGAGGGGCGCCCCTGTCACTGCGGCAGCCGCGGCTGCCTCGACGTGGAGACCGACCCGCTCGCCTTCCTGGCCGAGGCAGGGCGGACCCCGGGCCCCGAGGTCTCGCTGCTCCAGCAGTCCAGGGACCTGCTCCGCGAGGAGTACGCGGACCGCTCGGTGCGGGCCGCCGCCCAGGCGCTCGTCGACCGGCTGGGCCTCGGCCTCGCCGGCCTGGTCAACATCCTCAACCCGGACCGGATCATCCTCGGCGGGCTGCACCAGGCGCTGCTCGCCGCCGAACCCGACCGGCTGCGGGCCGTGGTCGCCGACCGGAGCCTGTGGGGGCGCAGCGGGGGAGTACCCCTCCTGTCCTGCACCCTGGACCACAACTCTCTCGTCGGCGCGGCCGAGCTGGCCTGGCAGCCGGTGCTCGACGACCCGCTGCGCGGACTCGCGGTGCGGGCGGACGCCTGACCGTGCCGGTGCCGGTGCCGGTGCCGGTGCCGGTGACGGTGCCGGTGACGGGGCTGGGGCCGGTGACGGGGCGGGCGCCGCTTGCTACCGTCCGCCCATGAAGATCACCCCCGCGGACGTACTCCGTGCCGCCGATTACGCCACCGACACCCTCGGCCGGGCTGCCGGTGCGGACTGGAGCGTCAAGGCCGGTCCGCTCGACTGGGACTGCTGGGAGACCGCCGAGCACCTGATCGACGACCTCTTCTCCTACGCGGTCCAACTGGCCTCGGAGCGTACCGACACCGACGTGCCTTTCCGTTACACCCAGGAGGCTCCCGGCTCCCCGTACAACGCCGTGCGCGCGGAGCGCGAGGCCGGCGTCCCGGGGCTGCTGCTCGCCCTCGGCTCGGCGGCCGGGCTGCTGCACGCCGTCACGGTCGTCAAACCCCCCGAGGCCAGGGCGCACCACGTCTTCGGGGTGTCGGACCCGGAGGGGTTCGCCGCGATGGGCGTCGTCGAGACCCTCGTCCACACCCATGACCTGGCGGCCGGTTTCGGCCTCGGTGACAGCCCCGAGCCACCCGAGGACCTGTGCGCACGCGTGCTGCACCGGCTCTTCCCCGACGTGCCCACGGGTGGCCCCCCGTGGCCCACCCTGCTGTGGGCCACCGGACGCGGTGAACTCCCCGGCCACCCGCGCCGCGGAAAGTGGCGCTGGTACGGCGAGCCGCGCTGACGCCTCCGCGGGCGCCCCGGCCCTCGGCGGGGAGCAGCGGCAGGCCCCTTCCGTACTCCCCGGGGGGTACGGCGACGGCCGCCGGCCGCACGACGCCAGGAGAACCCTCCCCGGGCCACTCTCGATAGCAGCAGGGCAACACACCCCACCGCTACCGAGGAGCTGAACCGAGATGAACACCCTGGCGCACGCCGGCGGGCCCGGCCCGTGGATCCTGCTCTTCCCGCTCTTCTGGGCGGCCGTGGTGATCGGCGGGGTCACCCTCCTGCGCCGCACCGGTTGGCGCGGCCGGGGGCACGGGCCGTGGCAGGGCGGGCCGCCGTGGCGGGGCGGTCACCCGCGCGGCCACGGCGAGCAGTCGCCGGTCACCGTGCTCGGCCGGCGCTTCGCGACCGGCGAGATCGACGAGGACGAGTACTGGCGCAGGCTGTCCGTGCTGGACGAGCAGTTCGGCAGTACGGAGGAACCGCTCAGGGGCAAGAACGGCATGGCCTGAGACGGTCGGGCCAGGGCGCCGTCCGGTCAGCCCACCGGGGCCGACCGGACCGGCGCCGTGCGTTTCTTGCGGGCGCGTCCCGCGGCCGCGGCCGGAGACACCGACATCACCGGGGCGACGGGTGTCACCGGGGCGATCGGCGTCGCGGGGGTGACGGGCGTCACTGGGGCGACCGGTGTCACGGGGGTGACGGGCGTCACCGGGGCGACCGGCGTCACGGGGACGACGGACGTCACCGGCGTCACCGGGACGACGGACGTCACCGGCGCGACCGGCGTCACCGGACTTACCGAAGCCACCGGACTTACCGGAGCCACCGGAGTCACCGCGGGGGTGAGGAAGGGGGCTGCCAGGGCGAACCAGACGGTCTTGCCGTCCGCGCCCTGGGGATGTACGCCCCAGCTCTCGCTGACCGCCTCGATCAAAGACAGGCCGCGCCCGTCCGTGTCGAAGGCCTCGGCTCCACGCACGGTGGGCAGCCGGGGATCGCGGTCGTGGACGGACACCGTGAGCCGGTCGAAGAGCAACTCGATCTCCACGGTGCACGTCTTGTCCGGCTGAGCGTGCAGGTGCACGTTGGTGAGCAACTCGGTGACACCGAGTGCGGCCGGGTCTATCAACGGGTCGAGACGCCAATAGCGCAACTGCGCCGAAACGATTCTGCGGACTTGGCCTATCCGCGACGGCAGGGCTTGCAGCTCCACCGTGCAGTGCCTGCTGGGCTGGCTGATCACGGCTGCGACTCCCCGATTGAGGTCGGAAGACGGTCGAAGATGATCCGGTTCTGGTACGTACGAACGAACGGCCGGCTGGATCTCAGCGTTACCGCGCACGCACCCTGAGTGAGATAGAGCCAGCGTGACCCAGGGGGTACCGCTCCGCAACTCGCGTCGGCTCAGCCATGCGTGCCCGGCAGCGAGGTGAGGCGGCGGCCGTCCGCCTCCGGCATGGTCAGCCGGTAGCGGATGCCGTTCAGCCGGGCCACCAAGTGCCCGTCGCCGACGGAGAACCAGGGCCGGCCTGCGCTGACCGCGCCCAGCGGTGCGCTGTCGATCACCTGCCCGTCGCTTCTCAGCAGGGCCAGTGTGCCGTCCTGGACGACGACCTGCCCCGCCCTCGTCAGCGAGCGCGGCCACCGTTCGATCCGTACGCCCAGCACGCTGAAATCGGGCTCCAGCATGACGTGTTCGCCCCCTTTCCGGGAAGTCCCGGCTGTTCGTCTCCTCCGTTGCTGCCCCCGTCTCCTGATGCGCAGTCTGCAGGGGGGAGAGCGCGCGCACCAGGGGGAGCGGCGCACGGATGGGCGCATTCCGCCGACTGCGCCCCCATGTCACCTGCACGGTGGCACAAGGCAGTGCTATGGCTGCCCAAAGTGAACGTTTGTGCAGGTCGGCGGCTTACAGTGGCGCGTGCGGGGGTGCTGTGCAGTGCGCCCATGTGCGAGGCACGGCATCCGCACACCGACGTACGCAAACCCACGGAAGAGCACGAGGAGTGGCGCGGATGAGCATCAGCGACCCGGCAGGACCCGGCGGTGCCCCTCCGGCCGTCCGGACCGACGCCGTACCGACCGTCGACGTGGACCGCAGCGACGCACAGTACCGGGCCTGGCTCAAAGAGGCCGTGCGCAAGGTGCAGGCCGACGCCAACCGGTCCGCCGACACCCATCTGCTGCGCTTCCCGCTGCCCGAGCAGTGGGGCATCGACCTGTACCTCAAGGACGAGTCGACGCATCCCACCGGCAGCCTCAAGCACCGGCTCGCCCGCTCGCTCTTCCTGTACGGGCTGTGCAACGGCTGGATCCGGCCGGGACGTCCCGTCATCGAGGCGTCCAGCGGTTCGACCGCCGTCTCCGAGGCGTACTTCGCGAAGCTGATCGGCGTGCCGTTCATCGCGGTGATGCCGCGTACGACCAGCGCCGAGAAGATCCGGCTCATCGAATTCCACGGCGGCCGCTGCCACTTCGTCGACGACTCACGCAAGATGTACGAGGAGTCGGCGGGCCTCGCGGCGGAGACCGGCGGCCACTACATGGACCAGTTCACCTACGCCGAGCGGGCCACCGACTGGCGCGGCAACAACAACATCGCCGAATCGATCTACCAGCAGATGAAGCGGGAGCGCTATCCCGAACCCAGCTGGATCGTCGCCACGGCCGGCACCGGCGGCACCTCGGCGACCATCGCGCGCTACGTCCACTACATGCAGTACGACACCTTCATCTGCGTCCCCGACCCGGAGAACTCCTGCTTCTTCGACGGCTGGACGCGGGGCGACCCGCAGGCCACCAGCGACTGCGGCTCACGCATCGAGGGCATCGGCAGGCCGCGTATGGAGCCTTCGTTCGTGACCGGTGCCGTCGACCGGATGATGAAGGTCCCGGACGCGGCGAGCGTGGCGGCCGTACGGGCCCTGGACGCGGTCATGGGGCGCAAGGCGGGCGGCTCCACCGGCACCGGCCTGTGGAGCGCGCTGAAGATCGTCGCGGAGATGCTCGAACAGGGGCGCACCGGCAGCGTGGTCACCCTGATCTGCGACCCGGGCGAGCGCTACCTCGACAAGTACTACTCGGACGAGTGGCTGGCCGGTCAGGGGCTCGACATCGGCCCGTACGCGGCCACCATCGACGAGTTCCTGAAGACCGGCGTCTGGCCCTGACAGGCATGTCCGGCGGCCTACCCGGCGCGCGGACCACCGGGTGGCCCGTCGTTCGGGCCGCCCGGCCGTCCGCCGCTCGGGCCGCCCAGCCGCCCCTCCAGCGCCCGCAGCGCGTCGCGGAACGCGCGCCCCACCCCGGGGCGCGCCGCCCGCAGCACCAGCCGCAGCGGCGCGGGCCCGTCGACCGCCATCGTCCACCGCACCCGGGTCCCGGCCCCCGCGGGCCGGATCCGCCAGTCCTCCAGCATGGCCCGCACTCCCGGCGCGGTGGAGACATCGACCCGGTACGCGTACCTGCTCGACGGCTCGGCGGCCACGACCGTCTCCATGAACTTGGTGCCGCCCCGCAGATGCACCTCGCGCCCCCGCTCGGTGGGCCGGGCGAACGTCACCGCCGAGAACCAGCGCGGCCAGTCCCCGGTCTCCTCGGCCAGTGCCCGGTAGACGTCCCCGGGCGGTGCGCCGACCTCGCCCTCGAAGACCAGCCGTACGGGCGCGGACTCGGCGAAATCGAGGCCGACGCCCCGGAGTTGGCGGACCATACGAGGTGAACCTCCGGGTCTGGGGGACGGCAGGGGCCGGCAGAGCGCCACGTCGGCGGGGCGCCACGTCGGCAGGGTGCCGCGTGGGCAGGGTGCCGCGTCGGCGACGGACCCGCCGCATTGAATGCCTTGCCGACAAAGGTAGTTGACTGCCCGTCAGTTGTCGTGCGTATCGCCCGGGTCGTCCGTCTCGCCGGCCACCACCAGCCCCGGCAGATGCTCCGCCGCCTCCTCGCGGGCCACCGCCGGCATCCCCCGGTCCGTCACGAACGTGTCCACCTGGTCCAGTGCGGCGAACGAACTCAGGCCCACCGTCCCCCACTTGGTGTGGTCGGCGACCACCACCACCCGGCGGGCCGAGCCCACCAGCCGCCGATTCGTCTCGGCCTCCGCGAGGTTGGGCGTGGACAGCCCCGCCTCCACGGATATCCCGTGCACCCCGAGGAACAGCACGTCGAAGTGGAGCGAGCCGATCGCCCGGTCCGCGACCGGACCCACCAGCGAGTCCGAAGGGGTCCGCACCCCGCCGGTGAGCACCACCGTCGCAGCCCCCGCCCCGTCCCCGGCCGCCTGCCGGGCGGTGTGGAACACATCGGCCACCCGTACCGAGTTGGTCACCACCGTCAGGTCCGGCACCTCCAGCAGATGCCGCGCCAGGGCGTACGTCGTGGTACCGCCGGACAGGGCGACGGCGCTGCCCGGCACAGCCATCGCGGCGGCCGCCCGCGCGATGTCCTCCTTCGCGGACAGCTCCAGTGCCGACTTCGCCTCGAACCCGGGCTCATGGGTGCTCGCCTCGGAGACCGGCACCGCACCGCCGTGCACCTTCTCGACGACGCCCTGACGGGCCAGCGCGTCGAGATCGCGGCGGACCGTCATGTCGGACACGTTCAGCCGCCGGGTCAGCTCGTTGACCCGCACACCGCCGCGCCGCCGCACCTCGTCGAGGATGAGGGCACGCCGTTGCTCCGCGAGCAGGTTCTGATTCTCGGTCACTGCGGACCCCGGTCCTTCTTCTGGGCGTAAGGGCTGCTCATCCTTCCACGTGCGCTTCCGCGGCTCCACGGACGGTGCGGGAGGCGCCCCGCGGGGCGGGCGGTGTGCGTGCGGTGGGGGCGACTTGCGAAGAATGTGCGGCAGGGTGGGCAGGAAGGCCCGCGTCCGCGATGCTGAAATCCCGCCCTTCCTTCCGGTGCCGCCCCTCCCGTCCGGCGCCGCCCCGCCCGTCCCGCCGCGCACCCCGTCGTACGTCCGCGAGAGCGAGCCCCGAAGTGTCCCCACCGCCCGCCGTCCCCGACGGCCCCGCACCCGCGCTCGAACTGCTCGTCCACGGCGTCGGCGGCGCCACTCCCGAGGAGATGCTCGGCGACCCGCGGACCGTCAGGGTCTCCGGCGACCGCACCGCCGCCGTGTTCCGCCGCACCGAGGACGTGGGCGCCGAGGACCGGCCAGCCGACTACCGCCAGAAGCCGGTTCCCGAGGCGTACGTCTGGTCCAACCTCACCTCCGGCAACGGCATACGGGCCCTCTGGCTGCTGCTCCTGCCCTTCATGGTCATCAACCTCGCCCACTGGATGCGCCCCAGCACCGCCGGCCACGCCCGCACCACGAGGCTCTACGGCGTCCTCGTGCGCCTCGTCGCCCTCACCCTCACCGTCCTTCTCGTCGCCGCCGCCTGCGAAGTCGCCCTCGACCTCGTCGCCTGGCAGTGCGCGGGCTCCCGGACCTGCGCGGAGAAGAAGTCCTGGCTCGGGTTCCTGTCCGCCGCGGACGGCGGCTGGTGGAGCCCGCCCGGCCGCCGGATCGCCCTCGCCGCCGTCGTCCCCGCCGCCCTCACCGGGCTGCTCTGGTACCTCTCGCACCGCACCTGGAGCGCCTACGAGTCCCAGCAGCCCTTGCCCACCGCCGCCGAGGACCCGGAGGCGTCCCGGTGCCCGGCCCTCGGCCGTCCCGGCTTCTGGTACGGGCGCAGGCTGGTGGCCCGGCTGCGGGGCGCGCACACCGGAGCCGGATTCCTCACCGTGGCCGCCGCCCTCGCCGTGCCCACCGCCGCCCACGACCGCTCGGCGCCCGGCTCCCTCCTGGACGTGCTCGGCTGGACGCTGCAGGGTGCGCTCGCCGTCGGCGGGATCGTCGTCGTCGGGGTGATCTGCCGGCGCGGACGCAGCGAAACCCGCTTCGACCGTTCCCTGGACCGCGCCCTGACCACCCTGCTGCCCGCCACCGCGCTCGCCGGGCTCGTACTGGCGGTGCTGTACGCGGGATGGTCCCGGCCCGGATGGCAGTCCGCGGGCCGGCTCACCGGCGGCGCACGGGGCTTCGGCCTGCTGACCCTGGCGCAGCTGCTCCTCGTCCTGGCGCTCGGCGCGGTCGCGCTGCTCCTGCACCACCGGGCCCCCGTCGTCCGCACCGCCCTGCGCGGACTCGGCGGTCCCGCCGTCGCCATGCTGGCCTGCGCGCTGGGCGGGGTCATGTCCGGCGGCGTCGCGCAGCGGGTGGCCGACTGGCTCGACGGCCCCGGCACCCCCGGCATGGCCGGCGGAGCCGCCGACGCGCTGGCGGGCCCGCCCGTCCTGCTGACCTGGCAGGCCTCCGTCATCCCGCCGATCCTGCTGGTGCTCCTCCTGCTCGCCGCGCACTACGCCGTCCGCACCTGGCGCACCCGCCAGGCGCTGGCCCGCCGCGTCGAGGCCGACTACCCGGCCGCGGACCCCGACCCGGTACGCACCGGCCGCATCGCCCTCGCCCGCGCCGCCGCTGGGCTCACCGACCTCGCCCCCCGCATGACCGCCGTCCTCGCCACGCCGGCGCTGGTCCTCGGCGGGGTCGCCCTGCTCGGTGCCCACCTCTACGACGAAGTGCCAGGACGGGCCGCCAGGGACATGCCCCCACCCGTGGAGGCACTCACCCACACCTCGCAGGCCCTTGGCTCCTGGCTGATCGGCTTCGGCTTCCTGCTGTTCGTCACCTGGGGCAGGCGCGCCTACCGCGACCCCAAGGCGCGGCGCACCATAGGGATCCTGTGGGACGTCGGCACGTTCTGGCCGCGCGCCGCCCACCCCTTCGCCCCGCCCTGCTACGCGGAACGCGCCGTCCCCGACCTGACCTGGCGGATGGCGACCTGGACCGAACGCACCGGCGGGCGGCTCGTCATCTCCGGCCACTCCCAGGGCAGCGTGCTCGCCGCCGCCGCGGTCTGGCAGCTCCCGCAGCGCACCCGGCACCAGGTCGCGCTGCTCACCCACGGGGCACCGCTGGAGCGGCTGTACGGGCGCTGGTTCCCCGCCTACTTCGGCCCGGACTGCCTGCGCCACCTGCACGACGAGGTCGACTGCTGGCGCAACCTCTGGCGGCACACCGACCCGATCGGAGGCCCGGTCCGCGTCGCTCCCGACGAGGGCTGCCATCCGGTCGACCACCCCGCGCTGCTGGACCCGCTCGCCTACGGCCGCACCCGTGAGCACCCGCTGCCCGCACCGATCCTGGGCCACTCCGAATACCAGGCCGACCCCGAGTTCGCCGTCGAGCGCGACCGGCTCCTGGCGCGGCTGCCGCAGCCGCGACTGCCCCGTCAGGGCGCCGGGCCGGCCTCAACCCGCCCACCGAGTCAGGGCAGTTCGGGCAGATCGTCCGGGTAGAGCAGGGTCAGGTCGTCCGTGGACACCTCGGTGAACTGGGCGACCCGGCCCGCGTGCCGCTCCACCATCGACTCGAAGGTCTGCCGTGCGGTGCGCCCGTTGCCGAACGCGGGCCCCTTGGGCAGCGCCGTGAAGTACTTCAGCAGCGCTTCCGGAGTACCCGTGCCCAGCCGGTACTCGTGGTCCTCGGCCTGCTGCTCCACGATCCGCAGCAACTCGTCGGGCTCGTAGTCGAAGAAAGTGATGGTCCGTGAGAAACGGGACGCCACACCGGGGTTGACCGACAGGAAGCGTTCCATCTCCGCCGTGTAGCCCGCGACGATCACCACCACCGCCTCCCGGTGGTCCTCCATCAGCTTCACCAGCGTGTCGATGGCCTCCTTGCCGAAGTCGCGCCCGGAGTCCTCCGGCGAGAGCGCGTACGCCTCGTCGATGAACAGCACCCCGCCGCGCGCCCTGTCGAACGCCTCCTGGGTGCGGATCGCCGTCGATCCGATGTGCTCGCCGACCAGGTCGACCCGGGACACCTCCACCAGGTGCCCGCGCTCCAGCACCCCGAGGGAGGCGAGGATCTCGCCGTAGAGCCGGGCCACCGTCGTCTTGCCGGTACCGGGAGAGCCGGTGAAGACCAGGTGGCGGCGGACCGAGGCCGCCTTGAGGCCGGCCTCGAGGCGGCGGCGGCCGATCTCGATCATGTCGGTGAGCGCGCGCACCTCCTTCTTCACGCTCTCCAGGCCCACCAGTGCGTCGAGTTCACCGAGCACGTCCTGGGAGTCGCGCGCGGGCCCGCTCTCCGCCGCAGGTGCGCTGCGGGCGGTGGGCGGCTGCACGGGAATCTGCGAGAGCAGCCCCGGGGACTGGGTGGCGGTCAGGGTGGCCCGCGGGGGCTCCGGCGCGGTCGCCGCCTTCACCCCGCTCTCGTCGCTGGTGCAGTCCTCGGCCACCGGACCGTCCTCGGCGAACTCGTAGCCCCCGCGCGCGCACCGCTCGGTGCGGCACCGCGTCAGCGTCGTGCGGCAGCCGTCCATGACGTGGAAGCCGTAACCGCTGCTGCCGGTCACCCGGCAGTTGTGGAAGGTGCCGCGCCCCTCGGCGGACACGTAGAAGCCGGACTCGGCGGGGGAGGTGACGGTGCAGCGCTCGATCCGGGGATCGGCGCCCTTGGTGACGATCACGCCCGTCTGCACCCCGTCGATGGTGCAGCCCGCGAGGGTGCCGCCGCTGCCGTGGTCACGGAACCAGGCGCCCGTGGACGCTTCCTTGATCCGGCAGTCGTCGAGCTGGGCGATCGCCCCGTCGCTCACCGAGACGGCAGTGTTGCGCACCTGGGTGAGATCGCTGTCGACGAGGTCGGCGCGCGAGCCCCTGTCCAGCACGAAGATCGCGTCCGGCACGTCGTGCACCCGGCACGATTCGAGGACGACCGAGGCCCCGTCGCTCACCCAGACCGCCGGGTAGTCGCCCGTGCTCTCGTGGATCTCGCACCCACTGGCGTCCACCCGGGTCCCCGGGTCCCACACCGACAGGCCGTTGCGGCCGAAGCGGCGCACCGTGGACCGCGACAGCGTCAGCACCGCCCGCCCGCGCAGATCCAGCGCGTTCTCCGGAATGTCGTGGATGTCGCAGTCGGTCAGCGTCAGCACCGCGTCCGTGTCGAGGGTCACCCCGTCCGCCGAAGTCCGGTGCACGGAACACTCGGTGAGGTGGCCGGTACCGCGCGAGGTCAGCTGCACGCCGGTGCCCTTGACCTCGTACACCTCGCAGCCGATCGCCTCGACGCCGCTGCCCTCGCCGGTCACCGCGAGTCCGGAACCGGAGGTGTGATGGATCTTGCAGCGTTCCAGCCGCGGATGTGCCCCGCCGCTGACCGAGACCCCGGCCTGACCGGCCGCGAGCACCTCGCACTCCTCGAACAGGCCGCCCGCACCGTCCAGCACGCCGATGCCGACGCCACCCGGATTGTCGATGGTGCAGCGCCGCACCGTCGGCCTGGCGGCGCCCCGCACCTCGATGCCGACGGCGGACCGGGTCACGATGCGCAGCCCGGACAGCTCCGGGGTGCCGTCCTCGACCAGCAGGGCGGGCGACGCCGAGTCCTGCCCCTCCAGGCTCAGTTCCTGGACGACGGCGGAGGCGCGCACCGTCAGTGCGACGCCGTCCACCGGCGCGATCCGCACCGAACCGGCCGACCCCTCGGGGCCGCGCAGCGTCACCGCCCGCCGCACCACGAGGTTCTCCCGGTAGGTGCCCGGGGCGATGGTGAGGACGTCGCCGTCCCCCGCGGCCTCCAGGGCTGCGGCGAGGGAGTCGTACTCACCCGTGCGGCGCCGCCACCTGGAAGTTCCGGAGTGCGTCACCTGGACCGTGCCCTGTGCCATGGCGTTGCCGTGCCCCCACCTCGTACGTCCCGCGATTCGCTGCGAACTCGCTGCACCACCGTAGCGCGCGCGGGAAGCCGGAGTTGACCGGTCCGCGCAGCCCGGCGGCCGGTGCCCGCGCGGCTTCCCCGCGGGCCGGGGGCCGGTGCCCGCGGCGGGGCGGCTACGAGGTGTGGAGCGTCACCGGGTCGCCGATCCGCACCACTCCGGTGTTCTCCGGTACGAGGTTCTGGCCGAAGAGGAGGCTCGTACCGGACCGGCGGTGCCTGGCCAGCGTGCGCAGCGGTTCCTTGCCCCGCTCCGCGGTGTGCTGGTCGGTGGTGGTGACGATGCAACGGCCGCACGGCTTGGCCACCCGGAAGGACACCTCGCCGACGACGATCCGCCGCCAGTGGTCCTCGGCCCAGGGGGCGGTGCCGTCCAGGACGAGGTTGGGCCTGAACCGGTTCATCGGGAGGGGGCCCTCGCCCGGCGTGCCGCCCTGTGCGATCAGCGTGTTGAGGGCGTCCAGCGAGGCGAGGGTGGTGACCAGGAGCGGGAACCCGTCGGCGAAGCTGACCGTCTCGCCGGGGCGGGCGAACTCCGGGTCGACGGGGCGCCGGTGCGCGGGGTCGTCCAGGTGCATCAGCCGGGCCGCGACGCCCAGATGGCCGCTCAGCCAGGCGTCGGCGTCCTGCCCCGCGGGCACCGCCTCGTACTTGCTGCCGAACAGGCTGACCGGGTCCGTCCCCACTGGCTGCGGCACCGGTACGTCCAGCGGGTCCAGTCCCGGTGCGATCAGCCGCACCGCCCCGCCCGGCAGCGCCCGTGACGAGGCCAACGCGAGCCGTGGCTGCTCTCGTTGGGTGAGCGCCTTCCCCTGCGCGTCGGTGACCAGCCAGCGGCGGTCCCCGGCGGGGCCCCACGGCTCGATCGCGGTGTCCGGCGGCGCGAAGCCCCCCAGCGCCTTCACCGGATAGACATGCAGCGCGTGCACCGACGCGTGAACAGGATTCGCCATGCCCCCCATCCTGCCAGCACGGCCTGCGGGCGGGCCCGGCCAACAGCCGGACCCGCTCATGCCTCCCGTACGCCCGCGCGCACGTCCCGCCCGCGGCGGCTCAGTAACCCCTGCCGTCCTGCTGGTACTGCCGGTTGTACGGGTCCTCGTACGGAGCTCCGGCGGGCGCGGGACGCGGGGCCACGGGGCGCATCGCCTCGTACCCGCCCGGCGCGACGGGCCGCTGGGGCTGCTGGCCCGACACGGCGGCCGGGCGCGCGGGCTGCTGCCGCTGGGGCTGCATGGGCTGGGCGCCCTGGTAGCCGCGCGGCGGGCCGGCCTGCTGCGGGATGTAGGGAACCGGCGCCTGCTGGAGCTGCGGCACGGGAGCCTGCTGGAGGTGCGGCGCCTGCTGGTACTGCTGCATGGGCGCGTGCTGCTGCTGCTGCGCGGCGGGCTGCGGGTAGCCGTAAGCGGGCTGCGGGTGGGAAGGTGCGGCCGGCAGCGCGGGAAGGGCCGACGGAAGCGCCGGCAGGTAGCTGTTGCCGGTGTCGTACATGGCGGGGACCCGGATCGGGGCGATCTGGGGTGTGCCCCGCTCGGCGACCAGGGAGTCGTAGATCGGGGTGTCCGGGAAGGACGGGGCGGAATAGTAGCCGCCGCCATAGGTGGCGCGGGGGGAGGTCATGGCACATAAGTTAAGCCCAAGATGTTCTGGTTGGGGAGCCCGATAAGAGGGTTGTTTTCCGTGTGGCGAGTGGCGCAGGGTCACTAATCAGAGCGAACTTGGGAAAATCGGTCGTCTCGTAGCGTTCGGATCGTGTAGGGAACGGTCCATTTCGACTCGTGTTGGGGGCAAGCATGTCCATGCTCAAGGGAACCAATGTGCCGGTGCCGGCGCAGTCCGTGCGGGTCGAGGTCGGCCGTGCCTCAGGACCCGGAGTGCCGGAGGTGGACGCGTCCGCGCTGCTGCTGTCCGGCGGCCGGGTGCGCTCCGACGCCGACTTCGTCTTCTACAACCAGCCCGCCCACGGCTCGGGCGCAGTGCGGTACGAGGGCAAGCAGCCGGGCGCGGGCGGGGTGGTGACGGACACTCTGAGCGTCGACCTCGCGCGCGTGGAGGCCGCGGTGGAGACCGTGGTGCTCGCCGCGTCGGCCGACGGCGGCAACTTCGGCCAGGTGCCCGGGCTGTACGTACGGGTGCTGGACGCGGCAGGCGGGACGGAGATCGCCCGCTTCGACAGCCAGGACGCCACCGTGGAGACCGCCTTCGTGCTCGGCGAGCTCTACCGGCGCCAGGGCGCCTGGAAGTTCCGGGCAGTGGGCCAGGGGTACAGCAGCGGCCTGGAAGGACTGGCCACGGACTTCGGCATCACCGTGGACGAACCGCAGCAGGCCCCGCCGGCCTCGCAGGGCTATTCGCCCCCGCGGCCCCCGCATGTCCCGCAGCCCCAGCAGGCCACTCAGCCCCAGTGGACCCCGCAGACGCAGCAATCCACGGAGCCGTACCCGGCACCCCTGGCGCCGGCGCCCGCCCCCGCTCCGGCCCCTCCGGCTCCCGCTGCGCCCGCCCCCGAACCCGTACGCCTGACCAAGGTCACGCTCACCAAGGCGTCGCCGACCGTCTCCCTCGCCAAGCAGGGCGGCACCGGCGGCGCGATGCGCGTCAACCTCAACTGGGAGTCGCGCAAGCAGTTCAAGGGCTGGGGCAGCAAGCTGGGCCGGGCGATGGCCGTCCACTCCGACCTCGACCTCGACCTGTGCGCCCTGTACGAACTCACCGACGGCCGCAAGGGAGTGGTGCAGGCGCTGGGCAACGCCTTCGGCGCGATGCACCAGCCGCCGTACATCCTGCTCGACGGCGACGACCGCACCGGAGCGCTCTCCACCGGCGAGAACCTCACCGTGAACCTCGACCACAAGGCCCAACTGCGCCGCGTGCTCATCTTCGTGACGATCTACGAGGGCGCCCGCTCCTTCGCCGACCTGCACGCCACCGTCACCCTCACCCCGCAGAACGGCGCCCCCATCGACTTCTCCCTCGACGAGTGCACCGTGCCCTCCACCGTCGCCGCCCTCGCCCTCATCAGCTACGAGAACGGCGACCTCACGGTCCGCAGGGAGGCCCAGTACCTGGTGCCGCAGCGCGGGGTCAGCCCGCAGCGCACCGTGGACCAGGCCTACGGCTGGGGCATGAACTGGACCCCCGGCCGGAAGTAACCCCGCGGATCAGCGGTCCGGCGCGGCCTCGGGACGGGAGTACGTACGCCCCTTCCAGGCCGCGCCCCTTCCCCGGTAGTGCTGCACGGCGGAGTCCACCGTCATCAGCGTGTACAGCAGCGCAGTGAACGGCAGCAGCGGGGCGAGCGCCGCCGACTGCCGGTAGTAGCGGAGCATCGGCAGGTACGTGCCCGCCATCACCGCCCAGGCCGCGAGCCCCGCCCAGCCCGCCGCCGCGTCCCCGGTGAGGATCCCGGCACCCAGCGCGCACGGCGGCACCAGGTACACCAGCGCGAGGCCCACGACCGTACCGAGCAGCAGCAGCGGGTTGTGCCGCAGCTGGGCGTACGCACTGCGCGAGACCATCCGCCACAGGTCACCCAGGTGCGGGTAGGGGCGCACGCTGTCCACCCGCTCGGCGAGCCCCAGCCAGATCCGTCCGCCGGAGCGCCGCACCACCCGGGCCAGGGACACGTCGTCGATCACCGCGCCGCGGATCGACTCCGGCACCCGCGCCCGCATCGCCGCCTCCGTGCGCAGCAGCACACAGCCGCCCGCGGCGGCGGCCGTCCGGGCACCGGCCCGGTTCACCCACCGGAACGGGTACAGCTGGGCGAAGAAGTACACGAAGGCAGGCACCAGCAGCCGCTCCCCGTTACTGCGCACCCGCAGCCGCGCCATCAGTGACACCAGGTCGAAACCGCCGCCGTGCGCGGCGGCCACCAGTTCCCGCAGGCTGTCCGGCTCGTGGGCGATGTCCGCGTCCGTCAGCAGGAGGTAGTCCGGGCTGCTCGCACGGGCCAGCTCCATCCCGTACCGCACGGCCCACAGCTTGCCCGTCCAGCCGGGCCCCGGCTCGCCGGGCGAGACCACCGCCAGCGGCAGACCGCCGTACTGGAGGGACAGGGCACGGGCCAGCTTGCCGGTGCCGTCGCTGCTCCCGTCGTCCACCAGGATCACCTCGGCCCCGCCCGGATAGTCCTGCACGAGGAGGGACGGCAGACTGCACGGCAGCATCGCGGCCTCGTCCCTGGCCGGCACGACCACCACGACGTACGGCCACTGCCCCCCGGGCGGTGCGGTGCCGGGCGGCAGCCGCTGGTCGGTCCGCCAGAAGAAGCCCCGGCCCAGCAGCAGCCACAGCCAGGCGGCCAGCGATCCCACAGCGATCCACGCGATGACGCTCACCTGTCGCAGTGTGCCGTAGGAGGGCGGGCTTCCGGGGGTTGCGGAGGGCCCCCGGGTACAAATGCGGCCGTCGCTTAAGGTGACTGGGTGAAGATCGCGCTCATGGACTCGGGAATCGGCCTGCTCGCGGCAGCGGCCGCGGTACACCGGCTGCGGCCCGACGCGGACCTGGTCGTCGCCTCCGACCCGGACGGCATGCCCTGGGGGCCCCGTACACCCGACGACATCAGGGCGCACGCGCTCGCCGTCGCCGGGGCGGCCGCGGCGCACCGTCCCGACGCCCTGATCATCGGCTGCAACACCGCCACGGTGCACGCCCTGGACGCGATCCGCGCCGCACTGGAACCGCGGATCCCGGTCATCGGCACCGTCCCCGCGATCAAGCCGGCGGCCGCCGCCGGCGGCCCCTTCGCGATCTGGGCGACCCCGGCCACCACGGGCAGCCCCTACCAGCGGGGGCTGATCCGCGACTTCGCGGCCGGCGTCGAGGTCACCGAGGTGCCCTGCCCGGGGCTCGCGGACGCCCTGGAGAGCGCGGACGAGGACGCCATCGACCGGGCGGTGGCGGCGGCCGCCGCTCTCACCCCGCCGGATGTAAGGACCGTCGTCCTGGGCTGCACCCATTACGAACTCGTCGCCGAACGGATCCGGGCCGCCCTCGCGCGGCCCGGCGTCGCACAGCCGCCGGCGCTCCTCGGCTCCGCGGACGCGGTCGCCGCACAGGCACTGCGGCGGGCCGGTGCCGTACCCGCCCCCGCCGCCGACCCCAGTACCCACCTCACCGTTCTCCTCAGTGGCCGGGAGTCCCGCACGCTCACCACCCCCGCGCTGGCCTATGCCGAGGGCCGTCTCCTGGCTGCCATGAACGCGGATCGTGAGTACGCTGCTACGCATGAGGGACCTTCCCAGGGCTGACGGCCTGCCGAACGAGCCCGCTCGCACCGTCTGGACCGGCCGCGCCACCAACCGTGCGCAATGGCTGCTCTCCGCCGCCGGTGCCGGGTCCTTGGCGCTCGGTATCGGGCTCGCCGTCGATTCCTCGTGGGTCTCCGGCATCGTCCCGCTCCTGATGGCCGTCGTCGGCTGCGTCCTGGTCGGCATGCTGGTGATCTTCGGGACGCTCGCCTTCGTGCACGTCGCGGTCACCATCGACGACGAGGCCCTGGAAGTGCGCTGCGGCCACATGGGACTGCCGCGCCGCCGCATCCCGCTCTCGCAGGTGACCGCGGTGGAGTTCGCCCCCCGCGTCACCCCCCGCCAGTGGGGCGGCTGGGGCTACCGGTGGCGGCCCGGCCAGGGCACGGCCGTGGTGGTCCGCCGGGGCGAAGGCGTGGTGCTGCGCCTGGGCGACGGCCGCACGTTCACGGTCACCGTCGACGACGCGGCGGGCGCGGTACGGGCCGTCCGGGACCGGCTCCGCCTCTACCCGGCTGCGGGACGGCCGGGCGCCTGACGCCTCCACCCGGCGGTGGGACAGCGGGGTGTCTGACGCCTCCACCCGGCGGTGGGACAGCGGGGTGTCTGACGCCTCCACCCGGCGGTGGGACAGCGGGGTGTCTGACGCCTCCACCCGGCGGCGGCACAGCGGGGTGCCTGACGCCGCCACCCGGCGGCGGGGACCGGGCGCCAGGACCTGACTGCCGGGCGGCCGCCACGGGGTCGGGGGGACCGCCCCGCTCCCGGCCTTCCCGCCACCGTAGACTCCGCCGGGTGAGCACCACCATCACCCCCATGGACCAGCCGGAATCGGCCCCGGACATCCCCCGCGAGGGAGGGCGGCGACCGTTCGGACGGCTGGTGCGGCCCGCCGCTGCCGCCGTCTCCGGACTGCTGCTGTACGCCGGCTTCCCGCCCCGGCCCCTGTGGTGGCTGGTGCTGCCCGGTTTCGCGCTGCTCGGCTGGTGCCTGTACGGGCGGCGGCTGCGTGCCGGATTCGGGCTCGGGCTGCTCGCGGGGCTCGGCTTCCTGCTGCCGCTGCTGTCCTGGACGGGCGAGGAGGTGGGCCCGGTGCCCTGGCTCGCGCTCACCTTCCTGGAGGCGCTCTTTCTCGCCCTCGTCGGCGCGGGCATCGCAGCCGTCTCCCGACTGCCCCTGTGGCCGGTGTGGGCCGCCGGGCTGTGGATCGTCGGGGAGGGCCTGCGGGCCCGCTACCCGTTCGAGGGCTTCTCCTGGGGGAAGATCGCGTTCGGCCAGGCCGACGGCGTGTTCCTCCCGCTGGCCGCGCTCGGCGGGACGCCCGCACTCGGGTTCGCCGTCGCGCTCTGCGGTTTCGGGCTGTACGAGGCGGTGCGCCAGTACGGTCTCTACCGCAGCACCGGCGTGCTGCCCCGGGCAGGCGTCGCGGTGGCCGCCGCGAGCGTCCTCGTCCCGCTCGTCACCTCGCTGGCCGCCCGCCCGCTGCTCGACGACTCCGCCGAGGACGGCACCGCCACCGCCGCCCTCATCCAGGGCAACGTTCCCCGCCTGGGTCTGGACTTCAACGCCCAGCGCAGCGCCGTCCTGAAGAACCACGCCCGGCGCACCGAGCAGCTCGCCGCCGACGTGAAGGCGGGCCGGGAGCCCAGGCCGGACTTCGTCCTCTGGCCGGAGAACTCCTCCGACCTGGACCCCTACCGCAACTACGACGCCAGGGACGTCATCGGCCACGCGGTCCGGGCCATCGGCGTCCCGGTGGCCATCGGCGCCGTCCTGACCCCCGAGACCGGTCCGCTGCGCAACACCCTCATCCAGTGGGACCCCGAGCGCGGCCCCGTCGACACGTACGACAAGCGCCACATCCAGCCGTTCGGTGAGTACATGCCGATGCGTGACTTCGCCCGGATCTTCAGCTCGGACGTGGACCGGGTGCGCCGCGACTTCGGCCCGGGGAAGAAGGTCGGCGTCTTCGACATGGCCGGCACCAAGGTCGGTCTGGTCACCTGTTACGAGGCCGCCTTCGACGACGCCGTGCGCGACACCGTGGTGCACGGCGGGCAGGTCATCGCCGTACCCAGCAACAACGCCACCTTCGGCCGCAGCGAGATGACCTACCAGCAGCTCGCCATGAGCCGGGTGCGTGCCGCCGAGCACGGCAGGGCGGTCCTGGTGCCCGTCACCAGCGGTGTCAGCGCGATCATCCAGCCGGACGGGCAGGTCGTCCAGCAGAGCGGGATGTTCGTCCCCGACGCCCTCGTCGCGAAGATCCCGCTGCGGTCGTCGCTGACCCCGGCGACCCGGGCCGGCATCACCCCGGAGATCGCCTTCGCCCTGCTCGGAATGGGCGCGCTCGGCTGGGCCGCGGCCAGGTCCGTGCGGTCCAGGCGGGCCGGCAGAGGCGCCCCCGGCGTCCTTTAGGGTCGAGTCATGGCTACCCCCGAATTCCTCACGAAACTCCGCTCCACCGCAGGTCACCAGTTGCTTTTTCTCCCCGGCGTGACGGCCGTCGTCTTCGACGACGAGGGCCGGGTACTGCTCGGCCGCCGCTCCGACAACGGCGAGTGGTCGGTCGTCGGCGGCATCCCCGAGCCGGGGGAGCAGCCCGCGCAGGCGGCGGTGCGCGAGGTGTTCGAGGAGACGGCCGTGGAGATCGAGGTCGAGCGGATCGTCCTGGTCCAGACGCTCCGGCCGGTGCAGTACGGCAACGGCGACATCTGCCAGTTCATGGACATCACGGTGGCCTGCCGGGCCATCGGCGGCGAGGCCCGTGTCAACGACGAGGAGTCGCTGGAGGTCGGCTGGTTCCCGGTGGACGCGCTGCCCGAGATGCGGGAGTTCGCCACCTTCCGGATCAAGCAGGCACTGGCGAACGAGCCGACCTGGTTCGCCCCCGCCGAGGACTCCGTACCCGGCGCGGCGGGCGTGGGCGTCACCCCCGAGGGGCACTGACGGGGCGTACCGGGGGGCATGTCCCCCGGTACGCCCCGTCTGCGGGTGCGCCCCGCAGGGCCGCTGCTCCCCGCGGCGGTCGGACCTCGCGGCAGGTGCAGGCCTCCGATGCGGCGGTCAGACCTTGCGGTAGGTGTACGCCTCCGAGGCGGCGGCCCCCACCGCGTCGAGCGGGGCGCCCGCCGACGCGGTGACGACGGCCGCGACCGCACCTTCGACGAAGGGTGCGTCCAGCAGCCGGGTGCCGCGGGGCAGTCCGTCCTCGTCGCCGTAGCCGTCCTCCTCCGCCTCACTCAGCAGCGCCTTCACCGTCAGTACGGCGCTGCCGAGGTCGGCCAGCACCGCCACGCCCGCGCCCCGGTCCACCGAGCGGGCGGCCCGCACGATCAGCCCGGCGTCCGTGCCGAGGCCGCCGTCCGGGTCCCCGCCCGCGGCGGCGACGGGCGCGGCCGGACCGCCGCCCGCCAGCCCCAGCGCGAGCTCGGCGACGGCGGCGGCCACCGCCGCACTGTGCGAGACGAGAACGATCCCGACGGACTCCGCGTCCGGCGTACCGGCCGCGCTCATTCCGCCGCCCCGGCCTCAGCGGTCCCGGCCTCAGGGGTCCCGGTTCCAGGGGCCCCGGTTCCAGGCGTCCCGGCCTCACTGGTCCCGGCCTCAGGGGTCCCGGCCTCAGGGGTCCCGGTTCCAGTGGTCCCGGCCTCACTGGTCCCGGCCTCAGGGGTCCCGGCCTCAGGGGTCCCGGCCTCAGGGGTCCCGGTTCCAGGCGTCCCGGCCTCACCGGTCCCGGTCTCCGCGGTCTCCGCGGTCTCCGCGAGCGTCCGAAGGAGCAGTGCGGCGGAGGTGGCGCCCGGGTCCTGGTGTCCGATGCTGCGCTCGCCCAGGTAACTGGCCCGGCCCTTGCGGGCCCGGAGCGGCACGGTGGCCGCGGCACCGCTGTCCGCGGCCTCGCGTGCCGCACCGAAAGCGGCGGCCGTGCCGTCCCCGGCCGCGGCCTCCAGCGCGTCCACCGCGGGCAGCAGCGCGTCCAACGTGGTCTTGTCCCCGGCAGCGGCCCCGCCCAGTTTCGCCACGGCCTCGACCCCGGCCCGCAGGGCCTGCGCGAACTCCGCCGCCGACACCTGGGCACCGTCCCCGAGCGCCTTGCCGGTACGGCGCAGCAGCGTCCCGTACAGCGGCCCCGAAGCCCCGCCCACAGTGGAGATCAACTGCCGTCCCGCCAGGGTCAGTACGCCACCCGGCGTGCCGGGCGGGTCCTTCTCCAGCGTGGCGGCGACGGCCGCGAAGCCGCGCCGCAGGTTGCTTCCGTGATCGGCGTCTCCGATGGCGGAATCCAGCTCCGTCAACCGGTCCGCCGCCCCGTCCACAGCGGCGGCCGCGGCAGTCATCCACCGCTGAAAGAACCCGGCGTCCAGCATGAGCACCCCTTCTCCCTCGCCCGCCCGGCCGGTCACCGTCCCCACCGCAGCGCGGCGGTCTGCACCGGCGCGTCCCACCACCGCAGCAGCTCCTCGTCGACCTGGCACAGCGTCACCGAAGCGCCCGCCATGTCGAGGGACGTGACGTAGTTGCCGACGAGGGTACGGGCCACCGGCACACCGCGCTCGGTGAGCACCCGCTGCACCTCGGCGTTGAACCCGTACAGCTCCAGCAGGGGAGTGGCGCCCATGCCGTTCACGAGCGCCAGTACGGGGCCGGTCGGCCGGAGGTCTTCCAGCACGACATCCACGGCGTAGTCCGCGATCTCCCGCGAGGTCATCATGGCCCGCCGCTCACGCCCCGGCTCCCCGTGAATGCCGATGCCCAACTCCAGCTGTCCGGGGGGAAGTTCAAAGGTCGGGCTGCCCTTCGCCGGGGTGGAGCACGGGCTCAGTGCCACCCCGAAGCTGCGTGCGGACCCGTTCACCTGCCGGGCGGCCTCGGCGACCCGTTCCAGCGGGGCGCCCGCCTCGGCCGCCGCTCCGGCGATCTTCTCCACGAAGAGAGTCGCCCCGGTGCCCCGCCGCCCCGCGGTGTACAGACTGTCCGTCACCGCGACATCGTCGTCGACCAGTACCTTGTCGACCCGGATGCCCTCCTCCTCGGCGAGCTCGGCCGCCATGTCGAAGTTGAGTACGTCCCCGGTGTAGTTCTTCACCACGAACAGCACCCCCTCTCCGGCGTCGACGGCGGCCGCGGCCCGCACCATTTGATCGGGCACGGGCGAGGTGAACACCTCGCCCGGACAGGCAGCGGACAGCATCCCCGGCCCGACGAACCCGGCATGCAGGGGCTCGTGGCCGCTGCCGCCGCCCGAGACGAGGGCGACCCTGCCTGCGACGGGCGCGTCGCGCCGCACGACGATCCGGTTCTCCACGTCGACGGTGAGTTCGGGATGTGCGGCCGCCATTCCCCGCAGCGCGTCGTCGACGACGGTCTCGGGCACGTTGATGAGCATCCTCATGTGAACCTCCGGCAAAGGTGCGCGGGCGGGCTACCGGCCTGCACTTTTGCAGGTCGAGTGGGTGGAGGGTAGTCCCCGGCCGCCGACGGGCCCGGAACGCCGGGTATTCCGGCAGGCCGGGCGCCTACGGCCGGCCCTTTCGCGCCGCGATCCGAGCGGCCCGCGCCACGGGATCGCACGTCCGAGCGAATTGCCCGCTCTTTTCGAGGATGGTGTGTCCTTCCGGGGGCAGGCATCCCGGAAGGACACACACTATTCGGGGGCGAGAAGAGCGGAGACTTCACGGTGACGACAGCACTCGCAGGGCAGCAGGCGACCTCCATGGTCGGGACGAGCACAGAGGCCCGGGAGGTCCCCCTGCCCCGGATCGTCGACCCCACCGCGGTCGCCCCGAAGGACGCGCGCCAGCTCTCCCGGCTCTTCCTCGACCGGCTCCAGGAACTGGAGGAGGGCACGCACGAGCACAGCTACGCGCGCAACACCCTCATCGAGATGAACCTCTCCCTCGTGAAGTTCGCCGCCCGCCGGTACCGCAACCGGGGCAGCGGTGACCTGGAGGACATCATCCAGGTCGGCACGATCGGGCTGATCAAGGCCATCGACCGGTTCGACCTGAGCCGAGAGGTGGAGTTCACCTCGTTCGCCATCCCGTACATCTCCGGCGAGATCAAGCGCTTCTTCCGCGACACGACCTGGTCCGTGCACGTGCCGCGGCGGCTGCAGGAACTGCGCGGCGAACTGGCGCGGGCCAAGGAACAGCTCGCCGCGGTCCTCGACCGCGACCCCACAGTCCCCGAGCTCGCCGAGCTGCTGGAGCTGACGGAGGCCGAGGTCACCGACGGCTTGGTCGCCTCCAACGGCTACACCGCCGGGTCCCTCGACCTTCCCGCCGAGACCGGTCACGACAACAACGCCAAGTCGCCCGTCAGCTACGCCGACTTCATCGGCGCCTGCGACCCGGGCCTGGAACTGGTCGAGGACCTGCACACCCTGGCCCCGTTGCTCTCCGGCCTCTCCGACCGGGACCGCCGGATCCTCTCCATGCGCTTCGGCCAGGAGCTCACCCAGGCCCGGATCGGCGAGCTGCTCGGCATCTCCCAGATGCAGGTGTCGCGTCTGCTGACCCGGATCCTCACCCAGCTGCGCACCGGAATGCTCACCCAGAGCTGAGCAGACGGAGCACACGGCCCCGCAGGCGAGCCTGCGGGGCCGTCCGGCGCCCTAGCCGTCGGTCTCCGAGGCCTTCGGTGCCTTCGAGGTCTGCGGTCCCTCCGAGGCCTGCGGGGTGTCGGATATCTGCGGAGCCTTTGCCGTCTCCGGAGCCTGCGGGTGCCGCCCGGGGCCTTCTCCCTGGGAGAGCAGGGGCGTGGGGGAGAGGTCGGTGGGTTCCTCGCCGGGTTCCAGCAAGGTGTCGGCCGCGCCGATGATGAGAGGGTCGGCGGAGCCGATCGCCTCCGGGTCCTTGGCGGCGTAGTCGCAGCGCAGGAGCAGGTGGCGCATGGCTTCGATCCGCCCCCGGCGCTTGTCGTTGCTCTTCACGACCGTCCAGGGGGCGTGCCCGGTGTCCGTCGCGCGGAACATCTCGACCTTTGCCGCGGTGTAGGCGTCCCACAGGTCCAGTGACGCCACATCGGTGGGGGACAGCTTCCACTGCCGTACGGGATCGACCTGGCGGATCGCGAACCGGGTGCGCTGCTCGCTCTGCGAGACCGAGAACCAGAACTTCACCAGCACGACCCCGTCGTCCACGAGCATCTTCTCGAAGACCGGCGCCTGCGAGTAGAAGTGCCGGTACTCGGCCGGTGTGCAGAAGCCCATGACGCGCTCGACGCCGGCCCGGTTGTACCAGGACCTGTCGAAGAAGACGATCTCCCCCGCGGCCGGCAGCTGCGTCACGTACCGCTGGAAGTACCACTGGCCCTTCTCCCGGTCCGTGGGCTTGTCCAGTGCCACGACGCGCGCGCCGCGCGGGTTGAGGCGTTCGGTGAAGCGCTTGATGGTGCCGCCCTTGCCGGCCGCGTCCCGGCCCTCGCACAGCACGACGACCCGCTGCCCGGTGTCGCGGACCCATTTCTGCAGCTTGAGCAGTTCGATCTGGAGGATGCGCTTCTGCCGCTCGTACGCGTCGCGCCGCAGCTTCGCCGGGTACGGATAGTTCTCCTGCCAGGTCCGCAGCGGCTTGCCGTCCTCGTCCAACAGCACCGGCTGTTCCGGCCGCTGCTCATCCACCTGGAGGCCGGCCAGCAGCTCCTCCGCCGCGGGGGACAGGTGCGCGTCCCCCGACTCCCTTGCCGGTGTCTTCCTGGCCGGTTCTTTTCCGGGGCCGCCCACAGGTGGCTTCCTCTCTGCTCCGCCGCTCGGACCGCTGCACCGCTCCGCCGTCGCAGGACGGCGGCTCGGGGTGACAGCGGCGTGACGGTGTACCAGTGCCCCACAAACATCTTGATATCGCTCTCGCGCCGACGCGAGTCGGAGCCCTCGGCCCAGACGCCGGACGGAGGGGACTCCACGGTTGTGCGGACTGTGTGCTTACATGAAGGAAGTGGCGGTAGCCGGACAGGGCGGGCAGGGGACGAAAAGCGTGGAGAAAGTGCCGATGGGGGGAGTGTTTCCCGAGCGCACGGAGCGGCACTCCAGCATCGTCTATTCCGACGACCACCAGTGGGCCGGGCACCTGCGCGCGTTCGTCCGGGAGGGACTGGAACGGGACGAGGCGATGCTCTACTTCGCGGACGCCACGGATCCCGCCCGGGTGCTGCGCACGCTCACCGACGCCGGGATCGACGCACAGGGCGCCGTCCGGCGGGGCCAGCTGTCCTTGCCGGAGGCCCGGACGCACCTCGCGGACTCCGGCTTCGACCCGGACGCCATGATCGCCCTGTGGTACGAAGCGGTCGACACGGCCCTCGGCCGCGGCCACCGCGGACTGCGGGTGATCGAGGAAATGTCCTGGGGCATGCGGGAGAACGCGGGCGTCGACCGCCTGCTGGAGTACGAACTGCGGATACACCACGAAGTTTTCGAACGGCTGCCGCTGACGGCGTGGTGCTTCTACGACCGCAGACTGGTGTCCGACGAGGGAGTGAACGTGCTGGCGGGCGCCCATCTGACGCACCGGGGCAACACCGTCGCCCAACCCACCCTGCAGGTGGCGCCGCTGTCCGGATCCCCCGGCTTCCTGCTGCGCGGCTCGGCCGGTTACGACACGCGGCGCATCGTCGCCGCCACCGCCGCCGCGGTCGCGACGGCGCCGGGCACCCACCTGGAACTGGATTTCTCCACCCTGCACCACCTCGACGCGGATTCGCTGGTCACTCTCGCGCAGGCGGCCGCGAGCCGCCCGGGGAACGTCCCCCTACGGATCCGGGAGGCACCGCCCACCCTGCGGCGGCTGCTGGATCTGTTCCCGGAGCTCAGCTCCTCGATGGAGGTCGTCGCACGATGACCACTCAGCCGCGCACGGCCGCCGAACCCGGCAGCCGGGCCCCCTTCTTCCACCCGGCCCTCTTCTACGGCACCCCGGACGAATACCTCGCCGGCGTCGGAGGCTTCATCAGCGACGCCCTGGCCGACGGGCAGCCCGTGCTGGTGGCGGTGCCCGCCGTCCGCCTCGCACTGCTGCGCGAGCTCATCGGCGCCGCCGCCGCGGACGTCACCTGGGTCGACATGACCCTGGCGGGACGCAACCCGGGGCGCATCCTGTCGATGCTCCAGGAATTCGCCGACCGCACGGAAGGGACCGGCACCCGGGTCTCGATCGTGGGCGAACCGATCTGGGTCGGCCGCACCGAGGCCGAGGCCCTGGAGGCGACCCGGCACGAGGCGCTGATCAACCTGGCCTTCGAGGGCCGCGAGGTCGGCATCCTGTGCCCGTACGACACGGCGCTGCCCAAGGACGTGCTGGCCCAGGCGTACCGCACGCACCCCGTCGTCGGCGGCCCCGAGCCCTACCGGGCCAGCGATCTCTACAGCGACCCGCACGAGGTCTGCCGCGACTGCGACCTTCCGCTGCCCGAGCCCGGCGCCGACGCCGAGGAGTTCGTCTTCGACGAGGACGCCCTGGCCCAGGCGCGCGACCGGGCCGACGACTGGGCGGCGGCCGCCGGGCTGACGGCGTCCCGGCGCGCGGACTGGCTGCTCGCCATCGGTGAGGCCCTCAGCAATTCGGTACGCCACGGAGGCGGCCGGGGGCGCCTGCGCATGTGGCGGGAGGGGCGTGCGGCGATCGCGGAGATCAGCGACCAGGGCCTGCTCGCCGACCCCCTGACGGGCCGCCGCCGCCCCGACCCCTTCGCGGCGAGCGGCGGCCGGGGGGTGTGGATCATGCACCAGCTCTGCGACCTGGTGGAGATCCGGGCGACGGAGCGCGGGCTCGTCCTGCGGCTGCACCTGGAACTGGCGTAGGGCGTCGGGCCGGCCCGCCCGCCGGCCCGACGGCTACGGCTCGCGTCCCACGCCGCCGTACACCGCGACCTGGGTGGCGGCGGGGCCGCGTCCGCTCCCTCGGGCCGCCGGCGGTTGCAGAAGAAGGCCGGGCCGGGGCGAGCAGTTCGAGACCGTCGAAGCAGCGTGCGACCCGGCGCGAAGTGCGCCGGGCCGCACGGCGTAGTCACCGATGGCCCGGATATCAGGCGCGCGCCAGGTCACCGGCCGAGCTGGTCGCCGAACGCCTCGAGGATCTTTTCCGCCGCCAGCGTCGCCGTCAACTCCCCCTCGCGCAGAGCGCGTTCGACCTCCGGAGTCACCCCGCGCACCCCCGGGTGCGCGCGCAGCCTGTCCAGGAGCTCGTCGCGGACCATCGCCCACGCCCAGTCGATCTGCTGATCCGCCCGCTTGCCGGCGAGACGGCCCGCCGATTCGAGGAGCGCGCGATGCTGCTCCAGGCGCTCCCACACCGTGTCGAGGCCGGCCGATTCGCGGGCGCTGCAGCTCAGCACCGGGGGAGTCCATACCGCGTCGGCGGACGGGGCCTTTCCTGTCCGGCCGGAGTGGGGGGCCGGAGGATGCATCAGACGCAGGGCGCCCGCCAGCTCGCGGGCGGCCGAACGGGCATCGCGCTCGTGCGGGCCGTCCGCCTTGTTGACCGCGACGACGTCCGCCAGCTCCAGGACGCCCTTCTTGATGCCCTGGAGCTGGTCACCGGTGCGGGCCAGGGTGAGCAGCAGGAAGGAGTCGACCATCTGGGCGACGGCCGTCTCCGACTGGCCGACCCCCACCGTCTCCACCAGGACCACGTCGTACCCGGCGGCCTCCACCACCACCATCGCCTCACGCGTCGCCCGTGCCACGCCGCCCAGGGTGCCTGCCGAGGGGGAGGGGCGGACGAAGGCGGCGCGGTCGGTGGACAGCCGCTCCATCCGGGTCTTGTCACCCAGGATGGAGCCGCCCGTCAGGCTCGACGACGGATCGACGGCGAGCACCGCGACCCGGTGCCCCAGCCCCGTCAGCATCGTGCCGAACGCGTCGATGAACGTCGACTTGCCGACCCCCGGCACCCCGCTGATCCCGATCCTGCGTGCCGCACCCGCGTGCGGCAGCAGCTCGGTCAGCAGCTTCTGGGCCAGCCTGCGGTGGTCCGGGCGGGACGACTCGACGAGCGTGATCGCCCGGGCCACGAAGGCCCGCTTGCCGTCGAGCACACCCTTGACGTACGCATCGAGGTCGATCTTCGCGGGCATGTGCCGTCAGTCCTCCGTGGCGTCGGCCGCTGCGGCGAGCTCGTGCCCCAGGTCCGCCGCGAGCCGCGTCACCAGGTCGTGGGCGGCGTCCGGGATGACCGTGCCGGGCGGGAAGACTGCCGTGGCACCCGCCTCGTGCAGCGCGGGAACGTCCTGCGGCGGGATCACTCCGCCGACGACGATCATCACGTCCTCCCGGCCCTCCGCCGCCAGCTCCGCCCGCAGCGCCGGCACCAGCGTGAGGTGCCCGGCGGCGAGGGAGGAGACACCGACGATGTGCACGTCCGCCTCCACGGCCTGCCGCGCCACCTCCGCCGGCGTCTGGAACAGCGGGCCGACGTCCACGTCGAAGCCCAGGTCGGCGAAGGCGGTCGCGATCACCTTCTGGCCGCGGTCGTGCCCGTCCTGGCCCATCTTGGCGACCAGGATGCGCGGACGGCGTCCCTCCGCCACCTCGAAGGCGTCGACCAGCGCGCGGGTGCGCTCCACGGAAGGGGACTCTCCTGCCTCGTTGCGGTACACACCGGCGATCGTACGGATCTGGCCCGCGTGCCGCCCGTACACCGTCTCCAGCGCGTCCGAGATCTCCCCGACGGTCGCCTTCGCCCGCGCGGCGTTCACGGCCAGCGCGAGCAGGTTGTCGTCCAGGCCCTGGGAGCTGCCGCGCTCGGCGGACGCCGTCAGCGCCCGCAGCGCTTCCTGGCAGGCCGCCTCGTCGCGCTCCTCGCGCAGCCGCTTCAGCTTGGCGATCTGCTGCGTGCGCACGGACGAGTTGTCGACCTTCAGGACGTCGATCTTCTCGTCCGTCCCCACCCGGTACTTGTTCACGCCGATGACGGGCTGGCGGCCGGAGTCGATCCGGGCCTGGGTGCGTGCGGCGGCCTCCTCGATACGGAGCTTGGGGATGCCCGCGTCGATCGCCTTCGCCATGCCGCCGGCCGCCTCCACCTCCTCGATGTGCTGCCAGGCGCGCCGCGCCAGGTCGTACGTCAGCTTCTCCACGTACGCCGAGCCGCCCCACGGGTCGATGACCCGGCCGGTGCCCGACTCCTGCTGGAGCAGCAGCTGGGTGTTGCGGGCGATGCGGGCCGAGAAGTCCGTGGGCAGCGCGAGGGCTTCGTCCAGGGCGTTGGTGTGCAGCGACTGGGTGTGGCCCTGGGTCGCGGCCATCGCCTCGATGCAGGTCCGCGGCACGTTGTTGAAGACGTCCTGCGCGGTCAGCGACCAGCCCGAGGTCTGCGAGTGGGTGCGCAGCGAGAGGGACTTGGGGTTCTTGGGATCGAACTGCCTGACCAGCTTCGCCCACAGCAGCCGGGCCGCCCGCAGCTTGGCGACCTCCATGAAGAAGTTCATGCCGATCGCCCAGAAGAAGGACAACCGGGGTGCGAACGCGTCCACGTCCAGGCCCACTTCGAGCCCTGCCCGCAGGTACTCCACACCGTCCGCGAGGGTGTACGCCAGCTCAAGGTCCGCCGTCGCACCGGCCTCCTGGATGTGGTAGCCGGAGATCGAGATGGAGTTGTAGCGCGGCATCTTCTGCGAGGTGTACGCGAAGATGTCGGAGATGATCCGCATCGAGGGCTTCGGCGGATAGATGTAGGTGTTGCGGACCATGAACTCCTTGAGGATGTCGTTCTGGATGGTCCCGGCCAGCTTTTCCGGCGGAACCCCCTGCTCCTCGGCCGCCACGATGTAGAGCGCCAGCACCGGCAGCACGGCGCCGTTCATGGTCATCGACACCGACATCCTGTCCAGCGGGATGCCGTCGAAGAGCTGGCGCATGTCGAGAATCGAGTCGATCGCCACGCCCGCCATGCCGACGTCGCCGGTCACCCGCGGGTGGTCGCTGTCGTACCCGCGGTGCGTGGGCAGGTCGAAAGCGACGGACAGACCCTTCTGGCCGGCCGCCAGATTGCGCCGGTAGAAGGCGTTGGACTCCTCGGCGGTGGAGAAGCCCGCGTACTGGCGGATCGTCCACGGCTGGTTGACGTACATCGTCGGGTACGGGCCGCGCAGGTAGGGCGCCACACCCGGGTACGTGGCGAGGAAGTCCAGGCCCTCGGTGTCCCTGCCGGTGTAGAGCGGCTTCACCGGGATGCCCTCGGGGGTGTCCCAGGCCAGGTCCTCGGTGCTGCGGCCGGTCGACTCCTTCACGGCCGCCCGCCACTGCTCCTCGGAGCCCCCGCCGGCCGGGGTGCCCAGCTCGATCTGCGAGAAGTCGGGAATGCTGCCCATCACTTCACTTCCATACGGTCGAGGACGGAGGTGAGGGTGGCCACCGCGTCCGAGCCGGCGAAGACGAACTCGTCCACCCCGGCACTCCGGTACGACTCTTCGGCTTCCCCGGGGCGGCCCGCCAGGAACACGGTGCGCGCACCCGCCTGCTTCAGGGCGGCCGCCACGTCCGCCGCCTGCTCGGCGTAGAGCGCGTCGCTGGAACAGATGCAGGCGACACTCGCACCGCTCGCCGAGAAGGCCTCGGCCACCGTGTCCGGGCCGATCGTCACGGGGTCGTGCACCGGCTCCACGCCGCCCGCCTGGAAGAGGTTCGCGGCGAAGGTGACCCGCCCGGTGTGCGCGGCGGCCGGGCCGAGCGCGGCGAGGAAGACCTTCGGCCGGGCGCCGGCCGCGGCCAGATGTGCGTCCGAGCGGGCGCGCAGCGCCTCGTACGCCTCGTCGCGGCGCACCCGGGGCAGGCCCCCGGACGGCCGCTGCGGGGCCGGGTCGCGTTCCACGGTCCGCTCGGTGAGCTGCGGGAACTCGCTGACGCCGGTGATGGGCTCGCGCCGCTTGGCCAGCGCCCTGCCGCGCCGCTCCCAGGTGGCGGCGATCCGGTCGCCGATCAGGCCGGTGCGCAGGGCGTCCGCCTGGCCGCCCGCCCGTTCGATCTCCTGGAACCACTCCCAGGCCGCCGCGGCCAGCTCGTCCGTCAGCTGCTCGACGTACCAGGAGCCGCCCGCCGGGTCGACCACCCGGGACAGGTGGGACTCCTCGACGAGGATGGTGGAGGTGTTGCGGGCGATACGCCGCGCGAAGGCATCGGGCAGGCCGATGGCCTGGTCGAAGGGGAGGACCGTCACCGCGTCCGCGCCGCCCACTCCGGCCGCCATGCAGGCGATCGTGGTGCGCAGCATGTTCACCCACGGGTCGCGGCGCGTCATCATCACCGACGACGTGACCGCGTGCTGCCGCTGCCCGCCCGCGTCGGCGGCCCCGCACGCCTCGGCGACGCGGGCCCACAGCCGGCGGGCCGCACGCAGCTTGGCGATGGTGAGGAACTGGTCGGCGGTGGCCGCGTAGCGGAATTCGAGCTGGCGCAGAGCCGCGCCGACGTCCAGGCCGGAGCCGGAGTCCGCAGCGGCCTCGGCCCCGGTGAGGAGACGGAGGTACGCCACGCCGGTCGCCAGGGAGCACCCCAGTTCCTGCGCGGCCGAGCCGCCGGCCTCGTGGTACGGGAGCGCGTCCACCACCAGCGCGCGCACGCCGGGGTACTGACGGGACGTCAACTGGGCGAGGGCCACGGCCGACGCGTCGAGCGCGGGGTCGTGGGTGCCGGTGCGGGCGGCGTGTCCCAGCGGGTCGGCGCCCAGGTTGCCCCGGGCGTCCTCGGGGGCCACCCCTCGGGCCTCGTACAGCCGGAGCAACTCCCGGGCGGCGGCGTCCACGTCCGCCCCCGCCTCCAGCGCCACCGCGGCCAGGTCCAGATAGACCCCGTCCAGGGCCCGCTCCAGGCCGGACACCGGGAGCCCCGCACCGCCGACCGCGAGCCACAGCGAGGACACGCCGTTCTCCAGGTCGCCCAGAACGGCTTCGTTGGTGAGGGCGGGGTCGGGGCGCTCGTGCCGCTGCCGTACGTCCCAGCCGCCGGCCGCCGTCGCACCCGCGGGCGAGGAGCCCCGGGTGTACGGGGCGAAACCGGGCAGCCCGGCACCGTCCGGAGGAACGCCGCCGTCATCGGCGGTGTACAGCGGGCGCGTCGTCAGCCCGTCGTCGAGGGAAGTGGAGAGGGCGTCTTCCGCCGCAGCTCCCGTGACGTCTTTACCCGATTTGCGCAGCACGCCTTCCACCAGGCGCTGCCACTGCTCATGGGTCGCATCAGGGAACTCGGCGGCCAGGGAGAGCCCGTCGTCAGGCAGGACCGTCATGCTCAGATGCTAGGGCAGTGCGCCAAAGGTGCAGCAGGGGTAATCGCTGTGACCTTAACCTCTCCTGACCTGCCTTGATCCCTTCACCCGGATGCCCTACTGGCGCGTAACCTACGCGGGCCGGGACGACGGCCCCGCGGCGCTGTCAGTGCCGCCCCCTAGCCTCGGGGCATGAGCTATTCACTGAGCCTCTACCTGGTGGACCCGTCCAGGGTCCGGTCCGTCATCGGCTCCGGCGACGACAAGCTGCGCCGGATGATGGGCGGCGCCTACAAGGCCGAATTCCCGCGCGACGACGACTACTTCGCCGACGAGATCGAGCGGGGCGCGCCCCAGCGGTACGACGCGCTGTGCGCGGTCGTCGCGGGCGGCCCGTTCGCCGAGGAGTTCGCCTGGCAGTACGGCTACGCGTACGAGATGGTCTGCCGGTTCTTCGGACGCCACCTCTGCAACAACCACTTCTCGCCGTTCCGCAGCGGCTGGCTGGAGGAGGTCGACAAGGGGCTGGCGGAGCTGGGCATCACGGCCGTGGAGGTCTCCGAGTTCAGTTGTGGCTCGTTGCCCGGACCGCTGCCCCGGCCCGACTTCGTACCCGGTTACGGCGAGTGGAGTGCCGAGGAGTGCCGTACCGCGCTCACCCAGTGGCGGGCGAGCACGCCGGAGCAGCGGGACACGCTGGACCCGGACGTGCTGGCCGCCGTCGAGTCGGTCGTGGAGTGGCTGGAGCGGGCGCAGGAGAAGGAAGGGGCGGGAGTGGTCGGCTTCTTCTACTGAGCACGTCCCGCGGGTACGGAGCGGCGAGTGGGCCGAACGGCACTCAGGCGAGCCGCAGTTCGCCCGGGGAGCGGTCCCCGTCGCTGCCGATCGGGGTCCCCACCAGGGAGAAGGGGTGCCCCGCCGGGTCGGAGTAGCGGCGGATGTCCCGGGTGCCGACGGAGTTGTTCTGGGTCTCCAGCGGGCGGGCGCCCAGACCGATCACCTCGCGTTCCGCCTCGTCCATGTCGTCCTGGGCGACCAGGATCCGCAGATGTGCCTGCTGGGAGTCGTCCGGGCGCGGCCAGCTCGGCGGGGCATAGCCGTGGTCGCGGCGGATCGCGAGGTGCACCCCTTCGTGGCCGACGATCTCGACGAAATCCATGTCCTCGCCCCGGCGTGTCTCCGCGTTGAAGAGCTGGGCGTAGAAGTCCGCCAGTTCCTCGGCCTCCGCGCAGTCCAGTACCAGTACGCTCCGCTTCTCCACCGCCATGACTCTGTCCCGCCTTCGCTGCCGCAGTGCGCGCCGCCCTACGGCGCCTCGTGACGACGGTTACCCGCAAGCGGCCGGGAAACGCCGCCGGGGCACCCGGGGCACGAAAGACCGGGAAAGCCCGCGCGGGGCGGTCCGTTCAGGGGCTGGTGAACCGGGCGGCCGCCGCGCCGCGCAGCCGCCCCGGCGGCACCTGCCGCCCGAACAGCAGCACCACGAGGTCCTGCGCCGCACCGCTCAGCACGCTCCCCGTGCCGTACGACCAGTCCAGGTCGTCCGCCTCCAGCCGCACGCCGTCCAGCTTCGCCCCGAAGAACCGGGTGCCGAAGGGGCTGGCCGTGCCCAGCACGATGCGCAGCCGCTCCTGCGGTATCCGGCGGTCCAGGCCCAGCGGGATCGAGATGTCCAGGCCGTGCACCACGTCGTGGCCGAGCGCCGCCGGGTACCCGCCGACGGGCGGCGTCCACGGATGGTGCGCGTTGTCCCGCAGGGCGGCGGTCAGCTCCCGCGTGGACAGCACGGAAGCCTCCCGGCGGGCGACCCGGTCGGTCATCCGGTCCAGGCTGCCGCGCGCCTTCACCAGCTCCTTCAGCACCTTGGGCAGCGGGTACCGGAAACCGAAGGACAGGTGGGCCGCCACCTCGCGCACCCGCCACCCCGCGCACAGCGTCGGCTCGTCCCACCGCTCGGCGGGCAGCGCGTCCAGCAGGTCCGCCAGCTCGCACCGCTCCGCCGCCACGGCGGCCCTGACCGCTGCCCTGTTGACGCCCGCCGCGTCCGCCCCCGTACCCGTCGCATTCCTCGTCTTCCCCATGGGCACAAGGGTGTGGGCGGCCCGACCACAAGTCCAAGAGCGGGTTCTTCTCGCCACTAGCATGATCAGTTATGGAACTCCGGCAGCTCCAGTACTTCGTCACGGTCGTCGAAGAAGCCAACTTCACCCGGGCCGCGGCCCGGCTCCATCTGGCCCAGCCCGGGGTGAGTGCCCAGGTGCGGCAGCTCGAACGGGAGCTGGGCCAGCGCCTGTTGGACCGCAGCGGCCGCACGGTGACCACCACCGAGGCGGGCGAGGCCGTACTGCCCTACGCCAGGGCCGCGCTGGCCGCCGCCGATGCGGTCCGGCACACCGCGGACGAGTTCACCGGGCTGCTGCGCGGCAGGGTCAGGTTCGGCATGGTCTCGGGCGCCCCGCCGGACGCATTCGACGTGGCGTCCGTCCTGGCCGATTTCCACGACGCCCACCCCGGCGTCGAGATCTCCCTCACCGAGGACAGCTCGGACCGGATGCTCGCCGCCCTGCGCCGGGGCGAACTGGACGTTGCCCTGGTCGGTCTGGCGCAGGACGCCCCGCCGGGAGTCGCCGTCCAGGTGGTGGTCGACGAGCCCCTGGTCGCGGTGGTTCCGGCCGGACATGCCCTGGCCGGGGGCGCCGGGGCGGGGCAGCGCGGGTCCGGGGCACGAGCCGGATCCGGCGATGCACCGACCCGGTCCACCGTCGCCCTGGCCGAGCTCCGCGAGCTGCCGCTGATCAGCCTGCCGCGCGGCACCGGCCTGCGCGGCGTGCTCGAACGCGTCTGCGCGGAGGCAGGATTCCGCCCCCGGGTCGCGTTCGAGGCCGCGGCGCCGCCGGTGCTCGTGCAACTGGCCGCGCGCGGTCTCGGGGTGGCGGTGCTCCCCGGGATCCCGGCCGCCACGCTCGGGGCGCACGGACTGCGCGCCCTGGAGATCACCGAGCCCCGGGCACGCGGCCGGATCGGCCTCGTCTGGCCGGCGGCGGGGCCTGCCGGGCCCGCCGCGCGGGCCTTCCTCGGCCTGCTACGGCAGGTGCCGCTCCTCGCCGCGGACACCGGTGGCTGTGCCACCGTCCACACCGCCGACGGCACCCGTGCCGCCGCCCTGGAAGGTGAGGTCCCCTTCGTCGGGAGCGACGAACCACCGGCCGACGGCCCCCGCGGGCACCTCGGCGAGCGTCGCCGGTGACCAGCGCGGATTGCGGTCCTTGTCGACGATCTGCGCGCGTACGCCCTCCACCAGGTCGGGGCCGCGCAGCGCCGCGCAGGACACCCGGTACTCCTGCACCAGCACCTCCTCCAGCGAGCCGAGCGCACGCGCCCTGCGCACTGCCTCCAGGGTCACTTTCACGGCGGTCGGCGACCTGGTGAGGAGCGTCTCGGCGGCTTCCTTCGCCGCCTGCGCCCCGGTGCCGTTGAGCCGGTCCACGATCTCCTCGGCCGTCTCCGCCGAGAAGCAGGCGTCGATCCATTCGCGCGCGGCGGCGAGGTCGCCGGGCCCCGGCTCGGCGTCGTACCGTCGTACGGCCTCCCCGGCCGGCAGGCCGGCCAGGTCCGCGAGGAGCGCCGGCAGACCCTGGGACGGCACGAAGTGGTCGGCGAGCCCGCACAGCAGGGCGTCGGCGGCTCCCACCGCCGCACCGGTCAGCGCGAGATAAGTGCCCAGCTCACCCGGGGCGCGGGCGAGCAGATGCGTACCGCCCACATCCGGTACGAAGCCGATGCCCGTCTCGGGCATGGCGATCCGGGACCGCTCGGTGACGACCCGGACGCCGCCGTGCGCGCTCACCCCGACGCCGCCACCCATCACGATGCCGTCCATGAGGGCGACGTACGGCTTCGGGTAACCGGCGATCCGCGCGTTCAGCCGGTACTCGTCCCGCCAGAACGCCTCCGTCGCCCGCCCGTCGCCGTCCCGGGCGTCGTCGTGGATGGCCCGGATGTCACCGCCCGCGCACAGCCCGCGCCCGCCCGCACCGGAGATCACCACGGTGGCGACGGACGGGTCGCACTCCCAGGCGGCGAGGGTGGCGTCGAGGGTGCGGACCATGGGGTGGGTGAGGGAGTTGAGCGCGCGGGGGCGGTTGAGGACGAGGTGTCCGGCACGGCCCTCGGTCCGTACCAGTACCGGGTCGTCGGAGTGCTGGGGGTGCATGGTCAGTCCTTCGTGCCGGCGGCGGGTGGGGGGTGGCGGGATACGGGCGGACGGCGCGCGGGACGGCGACGGGCAGTCGGACCCGGGCAGCCGGACGGCCTGCCGCGTTGCTGAACCGTCAGGGTAGGCAGGGGGAGCCGGGCGGCTGCCGTCGGGGCGGGGGCCCGGGTGTGGGTGTGGGGTGTGGGATGTGGGGCGGAGCGCCGTAGGGCCGACGGGGCCGCACAGGGCCGGTCGTGCCGCCGGTCGCCCCCTGGGCTTCTCCCCGGCCGACGGGTGTCCGTGCTGCCGAATGGGTTACCACGGTGGGGGGAATCCCGGGGCGGACGGCAGCCGTGCGCCCCGGTTCCGGGCACCTGTGCCCCATGCCCGCCGCGCCCCACCCGCACCGCACGGTGCTCCCGCGCCTCCTCGCCGCACTGCTGAGCCTCGCCGCGGTGCTGGTGCTGTCGGCGGGCGCGGAAGGCGGGCCGGGCACGGAGGTCAGGACCGGCGCCCTGTCCTCGGGGATGCCCGGCCCGCCCGGCGAGGCCGAGGGCGTTCCCGACGCCTCCACGGAGACGGAGCTGCGGCTCCCGCCAGGACCGGCCCGCCGCTCGTCGGCCTGCCCGCCCCACGCGAAGACCCCGCCCACCGGCCGGCCGGACCGCACCCGGCCCGCGGTCCCCGCCCGCACCGCACCGGCCCGGGGCCCCGCCCCGCACGCGGCGCGCAGTGCGGTCCTGCGCTGCTGAGAGGCCCCGCCCCGGTTCCCCGCCGGAGCGCCGCGCCCGTCCCCTGCCCGCACCGGTGCGCGCGGGGTCTCTCCGTACCGCAAAGGACGTCAAAGCCATGCCGATCGACCCCTTCCTCGCCCTGAACGCGATGATCCGCGCCGAGGTGGCCCGCTCCGCGGAGCCGGATGCGCAGCCCCCCGCCCGCCGCGAGTCGCCGGACCCGGCCGCCCCCGCGGGGGAGCGGCAGGCGGCGGCCCCGGCCCGCGACCGGGGCCTGCACCGCGACCGCGACCGGGGCCTGCACCTCGGCCGCGGCAAGGGCCGCGACCTGGGCTGAGCCCCTCCGGCCCGGCCGGGGCGTCGCAGGGACGTCCCGGCCGGGGGCCCGGGGGGCCTGCCGCGCGCGGTCAGAGCGCGCGGTGCATGACGTGCAGTCCCACGTACCCCTGCTCCGGGTGGCGGAAGCCGTCGGGGACGGTGCCGATGACGGCGAACCCGAGCCGCTCGTAGAGGCGTACCGCGTGCGTGTTGGAGGCCGCGACGGCGTTGAACTGCATCGCGCGGAAGCCCTCGGCGCGCGCCCAGTCGAGGGTGTACTCGACGAGGGCGCGGCCCACCCCCCGGCCGCCGTGCGCGGGGTCGACCATGTAGCTGGCGCTGGCGACGTGGGCGCCGTTGCCGTTCTGGTTGTTGTTCATCTTGGCCGTGCCGAGGACGGTGCCGTCGGCGGCGACAGCGACGACCGTGCGCTGCGGTGCGCAGTACATCCACCAGCCCCGGCCGGTCTCCTCATCCAGGTCCAGGGGGAACGTGAAGGTGTCGCCCGCCGCGGTGATCCGGTGGAAGAAGGGCCAGATGGCAGCCCAGTCGTCGGCGGTGGCTTCTCTGATCAGCATCCGGACAGAGTGGGGCTTCCGACCCCCGGACACCACTCCTTTTTCCTGACCCCGCTGTACCTGACGCACCACAGGGGTGGGACATAGACTCTTCTTGTGAGACACTGATGTCTCAGTTGAGTCTCACTAGTCTCGGAATGGATGTCCCATGTCCTCCCCCGCCGCCACCCGGCCCGACGCCGGGTCGGGCGTCCAGGCCCTGGATCCCCGTCGTTGGATCGTGCTGGCGATCCTGTCGGGCAGCCTGCTGCTGATCGCGATGGACACCACGATCCTGAACGTCGCGTTCCCTTCGCTGGTCTCCGACCTGAATCCGGGCTCCGTCGAACAGCTGTGGATCATCGACGTCTACGCGCTCGCCCTGTCCGGCCTGCTCGTCACGGCGGGCGCCCTGGGCGACCGGCTCGGCCGCAAGCGGATGCTGCTGACCGGATTCGCGGTGTTCGCCCTGGCCTCACTGCTCGCGGTGCTCGCCACCGAGGCGTGGCACGTGATCGCCGCCCGCGCGCTCCTCGGCGTCGGCGGCGCGGCGATCATGCCCTCCACCCTGTCAATCCTGCGGCACGTGTTCACCGACGCACGCGAGCGGGCCTTCGCCTTCGCGGTGTGGGCAGCGGTGTTCGGTGGCGGCATGGCGCTCGGCCCGGTGATCGGCGGGCTCCTGGTGGAGGACTTCGGCTGGCACTCGGCCTTCCTGCTGAACCTGCCGGTGGCCGCCGTGGTGATCGCGCTCGGTGCGTGGTTCCTGCCGGAGTCGCACTCGCCCCGCAGCGGCCGCTGGGACTGGTGGGGCGTGGGGCAGTCGATCGTCGGCATGCTCGCCCTCGCGGGCGGCATCAAGCAGCTCGGCAAGAGCGGATTCGCCGACCCGCTGCCGTGGGCGCTGCTCGTACTGGCCGCGGTGGCGCTGACGGTGTTCGTACGCCGCCAGCTCCGGCTGGAGAGTCCGCTGCTCCAGGTCCGCCTGTTCGCCAACCGGTCCTTCTCCATCGCGGCAGTGTCGATCTTCCTCGGCATGGTCGGCATGGGCGCCGTGCTGTTCCTGGTCACGCAGTGGTTCCAGTACGGACAGGGGTACAGCCCGCTGGATGCGGGCATCCGGCTGCTGCCCGCGTCACTGGGTCTCGTACTCACCTCCATGCTGACGCCTTCGCTGATGCAGCGCTTCGAGATCCGGCACCTCCTCGGGTTCGGCCTGGTGGTCATGACGGCCGGTCTGGCCCTGCCGTGGACCGTCCAGCAGTTCGCGGGCATCGGCTACCCGGCGGTCGCCCTCGCCCTGGCCGTCCTCGGCATGGGCGTCGGCATCGCGACGACGGTCGCTTCGGTGACGCTGATGGCGGCGACCCCCGCCCATGACGTCGGCGGTGCCGCGGCCGTGGAGGAGACCTGCTACGAACTGGGCGCGGCACTCGGCGTCGCCATCCTGGGCAGTCTGGCGACCGCGCTGTACCGGTCGAACCTGCCGGCGCTCGACTTGGACGCAGCGGCCGCCGCGTCCGTACGCAGCTCCGTGGGTGAGGCGGCACACCTGGCACAGGGGGTGGGGGGCGACGTCGGCCGGGCCCTGATGGACACCGTCTCGACCGCCTACACGACGGCGATCACCCCGGCCTTCCTGGCCGGCGCGGTGCTGACGCTGGGCGCGGCGGCGGTCGCCTGGGCGTGGATCCCGCGCGACCTCCGGCCGACGGAGAACACGCACTGACACGGGGGCGTGACGTGGAGGACCGTGCCCGGCGCGCACCCGGCACCGCGCTCTCCAGTACTCCGTCGTAGCGGCGCCGCGGCCGCGCTCCAGTACTCCGTCGCAGCGGCGCCGCGGCGCGCGCTCCAGCACTTCCTCGCAGCGGCGGGCCACAGTGGATCGACCGGGCCGGCGCGGTGAGTGACCTTCCACGCCGGCCGCGAAGCCGTCTCTCCTCCGTGCCGAAGTTCCGAATGTGCCGGATCCACCGAGGGGCCGGGTGTCCCGTATCCCGGTCACGGCCGGGAAAGGCCGCTACAAGTCGTCCGTCGGGTCCAGGTCGAGATCGTCCGCGTATTCCTCGCCGGTCTCGTCCCCGGCGGGCTCGTCGGCCTCCGGTTCCTCCTCGGCGAGCAGCTGGTCCAGGGACTCGCCGCGCCGGGCCTCCTCCGCCGTCGTACCGAAGGATTCGGCGGGTGACCAGTGGTCCGGCGGGTCGATGCCGGAATCCAGGGGGTCGTAGCTCAGGTCGTCCGTGATCAGGGTGTCCTCGGCGTCCAGGACGCCGTCGTCCTCGGGCAGATCGCCGGTGTCGCCGTAGTTGTCACTCATGACCACACGCTGCCGCATGCGGGCCGCACACGCATCCCGGAGCCGGGCGCCGCGCCGGAGGTGCGGTCCGCACGGGCGGGCACAAGAATTGCGGGACGAGCCGGAAACCACCGGACGAACCGAGGAGGCGGCATGAGCGACCAGCGACCGGACCCGTCCGAAGTGACCCCGGACAGCGAACTGCACAGTGGCGGCAGCGACGACGTGACCCCCGAGGACCTCGTGCTGGCCTCGGGCCGCGACGTGACGCCGGAAACCCTGGAGTGGGCGCGCAAGCGGCTGGAGAAGGAGGGGCGCGGCGCCATCGAGTCCCAGCTGCCGTGACCTCCCGCCGTGCGGCCGCCAGGTGACCTCTACCCGTACCGCACGCACAGGTGCCTCGCCAGGTGATCTCTCCCCGTACCGCACACAGCTGCCCCGCCCGGATCGACGACCGGGCGGGGCACCTGCGTGCGGGGGGTGCGGGTATGTTCAGCGGCCCGCGTACACGGCGCTGACGAAGGCCACCAGCTGGTCGGCGGGCAGTGCCCGGGCCAGGTCCGCCTCGGTCACCATGCCGACCGGGGCACCGTTGTCCAGGACCAGCAGACGGCGGATGCGGGCGTCGCTCATCACGCGCACCGCCTCGTCGGCGTCGGCGGACACCTCGACCGACAGCGGCTCGCCCTCGGCCAGCTCGCCCGCGGTCTTCTTCGCCGGGTCGTGACCCGCGGCGATGCACTTCACGACGATGTCGCGGTCGGTGATGATGCCGGTCAGTTCCCGGTCGCTGCTCTCCACCGGCAGGGCGCCGATGTGGTGCTCGCGCATGAGCTGGGCGGCCCGGTCGAGGGTTTCGGACGCCGGGATGCAGCGGACGTCGGGGGTCATCAGGTCACGGACGGTGGTCATGGGGGTCCTCCGGAATCTGCGGATGCGGCCACCGTCATGCTGGGCGCGCCGGAGCGCGGCGGCGAGCGCACAAGGTCGTACGGGTGAGGGCGCGCCGCTCAGCCGGGTAACCGGTGCGGGGGTACGGGATCTGCGCAGAGCCATTGCTCCTGCCCCGCACCGCCGACGCCCCCCCGGGCAGCGGCAGCGGGGTCCGGGCCGCCACTGCGCGGGGGCCGGTCGCCCGCGGGAGGTCCGCAGGACGTCCGCGCGGGAAGCCGCCCGGCCCGGGGGAGCCACCTGTGGTGGACCGGGCGACTGGCTGTGTCCGGGCGTCACGGACTGCCTTTCAGCTGTCCGTGACGCCCGTACGACGGGGCGCGGGCCGAAACGATCGACCGCTGTCCGTTCCGTCGCCCTACGGCCTCCGCACGCCTACGGGGGAGGAGGCCCGGGCCCGCGCCCCTGCCGCTCATCCTGCGCCGACCACTCTGTGACGAGTTGCGCGAACCCGGCAACCCGCGTCGGTCGTGCGTCGTATCGTCGGCCCATGAACGGGAACCCGGAGAGCTTCCGGAGCACGGCCACTGCCGGCGAGCGGCGGCGGGAAAGCGCGAGCGGCCTCCGCCAGGACAGCACCGAGGGTCACCCGCAGGGCCTGCCGCGCGACCGGCCGGGGGAGCCCCGGCACACCGCCTCCGCCGGGCTGAGCACCGGCGCCGTCGCCCGCCGTCTGGGCGTCGCACCGACCACCCTGCGCTCCTGGGACCGCCGCTACGGTATCGGCCCCGCCGTCCGCGGCGACGGCAGGCACCGCCGCTGGACCGCCGCCGACGTGGCACTGCTGGAGCGGATGTGCGCCCTGACCGCGCGCGGTGTCCCCCCGGCGGAGGCCGCCCGGCTGGCCAGGGTCCCCGCCGACCGGGCGGGGGCGACCCAGGGAGCGGATCAGGTACCGGGGTACGGGGCTTGGGCGCCGTCGCTCCCCGTGCCCGGCCCGCGTCCCCCGGAGTCCGGCGTCCCGGCCCGCACGGTACGGGGCCTGCGCAATGCCGCCGTCCGGCTCGACTCGCCGACCCTCGACCGGCTGCTCGGCGGCACGGTCCGCACGCACGGCCTCGTCGACGGCTGGCACGAGGCGATGGCACCGGCGCTGCGCGCCATCGGCCGTACCTGGGCCGCCTCGGGGGACGCGGCGGGCGAGCGGTACGTCGAGGCCGAACACCTGCTCTCCTGGCACGTCTCCACCGCCCTGCGGTGCGGCACCCGCCCCAGGGAGGCGGACGACGACCAGCCCGTGCTGCTGGCCTGCCTCCCGGGCGAACTGCACACCCTCGCGCTGGAGGCCCTGGCCGCCGCCCTTGCCGAACGGGGCCTGCCCACCCGGATGTTCGGTGCGGCCGTGCCCCTGCGCGCCCTCTCCGAAGCGGTCCGCCGCACCGGCCCGCGCGCCGTCGTGCTCTGGTCCCAGACCCGCCCCACCGCGGACCGCTCCGTCGTGGCCGGGGTGCGCTCCACGGCGCGCGGCGTCCGCGGAGCCCGCACCCGGCCGGTGGTGCTGGCCGCGGGACCCGGCTGGGCCCGCACCTCCCCGAGCGAGGGCGTGCACCGGCCGCGCGACCTGGCGGCGGCCCTGCGCATCATCGAGGCGGCACCGTCCGGGTGAGGGGCCGGGGCCGCACCGGGCGAGGCACTGGACCGGCCGCCAGGGGTGAGGCGCCGGGGCGGCTGCGTCGGGCGAGGAACGGGGTCGACCGCGTCGGGTGAGGCACTGCGGTGTGCCGCACGGGTGAGGCGCCGGGTCGACCGCGTCGGGCGAGGCACCGCGGTGTGCCGAACGCGTGTCCACTCCCACGTCACTCCTCCAGAGGAGCGTTTCGTCCCCAGTGCTGCGAGGTACCCGCGTCGCGAAGGCCCGCCACCGTAAGGAAGCGCCATCAGCGACCACTGCGAAGCCACCGCCTCCGCCCTCCCCGCCGGACCGGGATCCGGCATCCGGGTGGGCACCTGCTCCTGGACGGACCCCGCCCTGGTCGCCAGCGGGTGGTACCCGCCGGGCGCCAAGGACGCCGAAGGCCGGCTGCGGCACTACGCCCGCCGGTTCCCCGTCGTCGAGGCCGACAGCACCTTCTACGCACTGCCGTCCGAGCGCGTCGCCAAGCTGTGGGCCCAGCGCACCCCGGACGGATTCGTCTTCGACATCAAGGCGTTCGCGCTGCTCACCGGGCACAGCGCCCGCACCGCCGCGCTCCCGCCGCAACTGCGCCCGGCGGCGGAGGGCCGCAACCGGCTGCGCAAACGCGACCTGACGCCCGCCATGGTCACCGAGGTGTGGGAGCTCTTCCACGAGGGCATCGCTCCGCTCCGCGACACCGGGCGCCTGGGCAGCGTGCTGTTCCAGTTCTCGCCGTGGTTCCGGCCCGAGGCGCGCGCCACGGAGTACGTCGCGGAGTGCGCCGAACGCGCCGAAGTGCCGATCAGTGTGGAGTTCCGCCATCCCGGCTGGTTCACCCCCGAGCGCCTCCCCGGCACGCTCGCCCTGCTGCGGGAGCGCGGCATTCCGCTGGTCGCCGTCGACACGGCGCAGGGCCTGCCGGGATCGATGCCGCCGGTCGCCGAGACGACCTCGTCCGAGTTGGCGGTCGTACGGTTCCACGGGCGCAGCCCGCAGTGGGGGACGGGCAGCAAGGAGGACAGCTACCGGCACCGCTACACGGAGGACGAACTGCGGCCCTGGGTCCCGCGCATCCGGGCGCTCGCCGAACGGTCGGCGCGGGTGCACGTCCTGTTCAACAACTGCTGCGCGGACGCCTCGGTGAACGCGGCGCACATGATGGACACGCTGCTGCGCCAGGACGTGCGGGACCCCCGGGGGCAGCTGCCCACGTAGCGCTCCCGGACGTTGTCCGGCCGGGGCAGCCCCTTGATGCGGCGCCCTCGGCCCCCTATCGGGCCGGCCGGCCCACGCACCCCTTCCCCATTCCTGCAACACGTTCTACTCTGTGCGCCGCCACCGCCACCGCGACCCGCCCGCAGCAACCACCCCATGGCGACCAGCCCACAGCGACCCGCCGCACGATGCCTGGAGGTCCCGTGCACCTCGCATACACGCCCGAGCAGCAGCAGTTGCGCACCGAGCTGCGCGCCTACTTCGCCGGCCTCGTCCCCCACGACGCCTCCGCCCGGTACGCCGAACCGGCCGCCCAGAAGCGCTTCTACCGCGAGACGATCCGCCGCCTCGGCGCGGACGGCCGGCTCGGCATGGGCTGGCCGAAGGAGTACGGCGGCCAAGGGCTCACCCCCATGGAGCAGTTCGTCTTCTTCGACGAGGCCGCGCAGGCGAACGTGCCGCTGCCGCTGATGGCGCTCAACACCGTCGGGCCGACGATCATGCAGTACGGCACCGACGAGCAGAAGGCGTACTTCCTGCCGAAGATCCTCTCCGGCGAGCTCGACTTCGCCATCGGCTACAGCGAACCCGACGCGGGCACCGACCTCGCCGCCCTCAGGACCCGCGCGGTGCGCGAGGGGGACGAGTACGTCGTGAACGGCCAGAAGATCTGGACCACCAACGGCGACACCGCCGACTGGGTCTGGCTCGCGGTGCGCACCGACCCGGACGCCCCGCCCCACAAGGGCATCACCATGCTCCTGGTCCCCACCAGCGACCCCGGCTACTCCTGCACCCTGATCAACACCCTCGCCTCGCACGACACCACCGCCAGCTACTACGAGAACGTCCGGGTGCCCGTCTCCCGCCGGGTCGGCGAGGAGAACAAGGGCTGGCGGCTCATCACCAACCAGCTCAACCACGAACGCGTCACCCTCGCCGCCCACGGCACCATGGCGGTGCGCGCCCTGCACGACGTACAGCGCTGGGCCATGGACACCGAGCTGGCCGACGGCCGCCGGGTCGCCGACCTCGGCTGGGTGCGCGGCCGCCTCGCCCGGACCCACGTCAAACTGCACGCGCTGAAGCTTCTCAACTGGCAGATGGTGAACGCCGTGCAGAACGGCACCCTCACCCCCCAGGACGCCTCCGCCGTCAAGGTCTACGGCTCGGAGGCACGCCGGGACGCCTACGGCTGGCTGATGGAGATCGTCGGCGCGGCAGGCCCCCTCAAGGAGGGCTCGGCGGGTGCCGTCCTGCACGGCGAACTGGAACGCGGCTACCGCTCAGCCGTCATCTTCACCTTCGGCGGCGGCAACAACGAGATCCAGCGCGAGATCATCTCGTGGATCGGCCTCGGCATGCCGCGCGTACGGCGTTGACGTACCGCGCCCGCCGGAGCCGGATGCCGGTGCGTGCGAGCGCACCGGGCGCCCGGGCGCCGCCCTCACCGCTCCCACGGGCGCGCCCCTTGCTCCGCGCCCTCGTCCCCGGGGCGCCGCACCCGCAGCTGTCGTCGTCGACGACACCCACGCCGATGGATCCCGCCGCCCGCCGCCGCCCCCTCACTGCGCGTCAGCTCGGTGGCGACGTCCGTGCCCGCCGCCACGGCTGCGGACTCCGCGGCCGCCCAGTGGAAGACGCCGCGCGCCATCGTCGAGGTCTCGCTCCCGGCCCGGCGGCCGAAGACCTCGGCCCGGATCCGGGCCACGTCACGGTCGGTCGGTGCGGCCAGCGCGGCGGTCTCGGCCAGATGCGACGCCAGGCGCAGCTCCCCGCGGCCGAGCAGCTTCTGCGCCCGGTCCGCCGGCGCCCGCGCGCCGCCGGCGGCCTCGGCGAGTTCGGCGGCCGGCGCGGCTTCGGGGGCGGGCTTGAGGTGCGCCGGGTTCTGGTCGTACCAGCCGCCCCACAGCCGCCACAGGTTGCGTACGGCGAACTCCGGCTCGTCGTACGCCGGGTGAAGGTACGGCTTCTCCAGGAGGCCCGGCGGAACCTTCACCCCGTGCAGTACCTCGTCGAGGCGCGCGCCCGCGTTCATCAGGTCGCGCGTCTGGCCGCACAGGGACTCCAGCAGCTCCGCCGTGTCGCCGAGGGCTTGACGGATCCGGTCGCCGCCCAGGATCGGCACACCGTGCCCTGGGAGCAGCACCTCCGCTCCCAGTTCCTGCATGTCGCGCAGCGCCCGCGCCCACTCGACCGGATAGCGCTCCACCTTCTGCGGGTTGCCCGCGTTGGGCGAGTTCCAGATGAAGAGGTCGCCCGTACAGAGGGTCCGCAGTCCAGGTATCCACACGTAGGTGTGGTCGTCGGTCTCATCCCGGGCGTGCACCAGCTCGAAGGTCAACTCCCCGCGCTGGAGCGAGAGGTGGTCACGGTACGTCGTGTCCGGGTAGCGGTACTCCGTCGGCCATTCCAGGCACGGGACGCCGAACTGCCTGCGATTGATCCAGTGTTGACCCCGACGGAGTCCGTACCTGCGAGGAACTGTGCACCCGGCTGCGGCAGGTCTGCGGGGACGAGGTCCGGCTGGCCGGGGTCGTCGCCGCCACCGCCGGGGACGTACCGGTCGCCGCCCGCACCGCCGGCGAGATCGTCCGCGTCGCCCGTGCCTGCGGGCTCCCCGCCGGATCGCACCGCATGGACGACGTCCTGCTGGAGTACCACCTCTCCCGCCGCGACGCGAGCAGCGACCGCATCGCCGCCCTGCTCGACCCGGTCGGCGACCGGCCCGAGCTCATCGAGACCCTGCGCGTCCACCTCGAACACCGGCACGACCGGCGTGCCACCGCACGCCACCTCGGCCTGCACCCCAACACCGTGGACAACCGGCTGGGCAGAATCACCGGGCTCACCGGCCTCGACATCGCCTCCGCGCGCGCCAGCGCTCTGGCACTGGCCGCCCTGCTGCTGCGCGGCCCCGTACACACGCGACCGGGGGGCGGCCATACTGGACGGGCCGGGGAGGGCGCAGCTGAATGACGGGGGCGACAGTACGAGATGGCGGACACCAGGCTGATCCAAGGCCGGTACCGGCTGCTCGATCTGATCGGGCGCGGGGGCATGGGCGAGGTGTGGCAGGCCCGTGACGAGTCGCTCGGCAGACGGGTCGCCGTCAAGTGCCTCAAGCCGATGGGGGCCCAGCACGACCAGTCGATCTCGGGGGTGCTGCGCGAACGCTTCCGCCGCGAGGCGCGGGTGGCCGCGGCGCTCCAGCACCGGGGCGTCACCGTGGTGCACGACTTCGGCGAGTATGAAGGCGTGCTCTACCTGGTGATGGAACTCCTGGAGGGACGCAACCTCAGCCAGCTCCTGGAGGACAACAAGCAGCACCCGCTGCCCGTCCACGACGTCGTCGACATCGCCGAGCAAGTTGCCTGGGCACTCGCCTACACCCACGAACAGGGCATCGTCCACCGCGACCTGAAGCCCGCCAACATCATGCGGCTCACCGACGGCACCGTGAAGATCTGCGACTTCGGCATCGCACGCCTCGGCCACGACATCGGCTTCACCTCTCGCCTCACCGGCACCGGCATCGCCATGGGCACCCCGCACTACATGTCGCCCGAGCAGATCAGCGGCGTCAATGTCGACCACCGCAGCGACCTCTACTCGCTGGGCTGCGTCCTGTACGAAATCGCCACCGGCGTGCCGCCCTTCGACCTCGACGACGCCTGGGCGGTGCTCGTCGGACACCGGGACACCATGCCCCGGCCGCCGCGCACCCACCGGGCCGAACTCCCGGAGTTCTTCGACCGGATAGTGCTGGACCTGCTCGCCAAGACCCCCGACGAAAGGCCCACCGACGCCAAGGACCTCGGCCGCAGGCTCACCGACGGACGGCTCACCCCGGCGAGCGGCCGGCTGTTCCCGGCCGTACCGGGGCACCCCGCGACGGTGCTCGCCGCCGCCCCGGGGCCGCGCCGGCCCCACGGGCGCACCGAGCAGCCGGCCGGCCGATCGCCCCGGCTGCCGTCCTGGACACGCGGCATGACCACCGGCCACAAGGCGGGCGGCACCGGGACCCTGGTCCCGGCGCACGGCGAACCGGTCGCGGGGCTGACCGGCGAGTGGACCAGCGGGTCCGGACTGCGCATTGCAGGTGCCCCCGTACCCGCGGCCACGGAGCGGCCGACACCCGCACCCGAGGTCCTCGACGTCCTGGACGGCCGGCACAACGCGGGCCTCAGCCTGGGCCGCCTCGGCCGCTGGGAGGAGGCCGGCGAGGTGCACCGCGCGGTCGCCGCCGAACGCGAGCACGCGCTCGGCCCCGACCACCCCGACACCCTCGCCAGCCACTACGAGGTCGGCTTCACCCTCAGCCGCACCGGCCGCGCCGCCGACGCGCTGCGCGAGTTCACCCGGGTCGCCGAGGGACGGGCGCGCACCATGGGCGCCGAACACCCCGAGACCCTCGCAGCCCAGCAGGAGACCGCTTACGTACTGGGCCAGCTCGGGCGGCACTTCGAGGCACACCAGGTGTACTCGGCGGTGCTGGCCGCCCGCGAGCGGACGATGGGCGCCGAGCACGTGGACACCCTGCGCTGCCGCCACAACCTCGCCTTCAACCTGAGCAGGCTGGGCCGGCTGGAGGACTCCTACCGGATGGCGCGGGACGTCGCGGCCGCCCGGGCCAGGGTGCTCGGCGCGGGCCACCCGGACACGCTGGTCACCCAGTACGAGGTGGCGTACGCACTCGGGCAGCTCGGGCGGTGGACCGAAGCCCTCCAGACGTACCGCGACGTGGCCGGGGCCCGGGCCGCGGCACTGGGCGCCGACCACCCGGACACCCTGTCCGCCCGCTACGAGGTCGGCATCTGCCTCGGCCGGCTGGGACGCAGCGCGGAGGCGCTGGAGCTGTACCGGGACCTGGTCGACGACCGCACGCGGACGGGCGGGCCCGCCGACGCCGAGACGCTGCGTGCCCGGCACGGGCTCGGCGTCAACCTCGGCCGGCTGGCCCGCTGGGAGGAAGCGCTGGCGGAGGCGCGGGACGTGTGCGCGATCCGGGAGCGGGTGCTGGGTCCCGGCCATCCGGACACCCTGGTCTCGCGCCGCGAGGTCGCTGTGGGGCTCGGATGGCTGGGCAGGTGGGCGGACGCGCTGGCCGTCTACCGGCAGGTGGCCCGTGAGCGGGAGCGGGTGCTCGGCGTGGGCCACCCGGACGCCCTGGCCAGCCGCAACGACGAGGCGCAGTGTCTGGAGCAGCTGGGGCGGGGCGCGGAAGCGGCGGAGATCTACCGCCGGGTGGCGGCCCTGCGGAGGGGGCGGAGCTGAAGCCCGCCTTACGGCCCCGCGCGGGTGGTCGTGGTGCGTGCCCCGCCCGAGGGGCAGGGGGCGCGCAGCAAGGGGGTGGGGCACAGCCGTCCCGGCGGGCGCGCCCGTGCCCCGTCTACCAGGTCGGCGTCGGCACGACCGTCAGCAGGGCGGAGACCGCCACCACTCCCACCAGCATCACGACCTCCGCCCTTGCCGCCCGGACAGCCCCCTCCGGGTCCCTCCGGCCGCGGGCCGAGTGCCGGCGCCGCGCCCGGTGCAGCCGCGCCCTGGCCACCAGCGCCAGCACGCTCACCACCGCGAACAGTGCCAGCTTCACCAGCAGGGTCCGCCCGTACGCCGTCACGAGGACGTCGTCCAGGGGCAGCCTGCGCAGTGTGCTGAACGTCCCCGTGACGGCCAGCGCCACGTACAGGAACGCGGCCATCCGCGCATACCTCGCGAGCAGCGTCCGGCCCGCAGCGCCCTCGCCCGGCGGCCCGGCGGGACCGTCGCCCCCGTCCCCCTGGCGCCCCCGCCACACGTGCATGGCCCGCAGCGCGTACACCAGTCCGCCCGTCCACAGTGCCGACGCCGTCAGGTGAACGGTCGTCAGCGCGATGCCGATCTCCGGGGTGTCCAGCTCGGGGTGCGCCCGTACCGCCTCGGAGAGGATGACCACCGCGAGCGGCAGCACCGCCCAGGACGGCCGCTTCAGCCACGCGCACGCGGCCGCCGAGAGGAAGGCGTTGGCTTGGAGGAGGAGCATCCCCCCGGGGTCCGTCGCGTACGTCTCGGTGAGGGTCATGCCGCCCAGGTCGGCCAGCTGGACGATCTGCCCGAACGAGGCCGCCGCCCCGGCCAGCGACAGCGCGATCCCCCACTCGGCCGGCCGTACCGCAGGGGCACCCGGCACCGTCCGCGCCAGCCGGTGCCCGAAGATCTCGCCGAGGTGCAGGAAGAGCACGGCCAGGAACACCGAACGCAGCAGCGTCGTGGTCCCGGCCCCGGGTATGTGCAGCTCGCCCGTGTCCCGGGACACGATGCCCATGCCGACCAGGGCGACCACCACGAGCACGGCCACCGCCGCCGCCGGAGTGGTGTACGCCTTCGCGCGCCGCCGCCAGAGCCCGGCACCGCCGGAGCGCCCGCCGTGAGGTGCGCCGGGATGCGAGGAACCGGTGCCGTCGGGGCCGGTCTCGAACGGGCCGGCGTGCGCAGGGCCCGGGTACGGCGTACCGAGCTGCGGCGGGCCCTGATGCGGCGGGTTCAGCGCCGCACGGCCCGGGTACGGCGGGTCCAGGCGCGAAGGACCCGGGTGCGGGGGGTCCAGGTGCGAAGGACTCGCGTACGGCGGGTCCAGGTGCGAAGAACCCGGGTGCGGCGGGTCCAGGTGCGAAGGACTCGGGTGCGGCGGGTTCAGGTGCGGCGCGCCGGAGGGGGACCGCTCGGGCCGGTCGTCGTCGGCGCGCGGCGGGTCGGGCGGCCCGTCGACGGGGGCCGGGCGGATGGCGGGCTCCGGATAGGTCACCTCCCGATTCTCCCTATACGGACGAGACGGCACAAAGCGACCCCCTTCTTCCTGCCGCCCCCCGTCCCCGCGCGCCCGGTCCGCGCTTCTCCACTCGGTCGCCATGCTTCCGTCTTCCCCCTGTCGGACCCGCGGCGCGACGCGTAGGGTCCCGCCATGCCCGAAACTGTTGCCCCGGCAGTGCCGAAGCGTTCCTCGTACGACGCCGTCATCGTCGGCGGCGGCCACAACGGACTGGTGGCCGCCGCCTATCTCGCCCGGGCCGGCCGCTCGGTGCTGCTGCTGGAGCGGCTCGCCGGCACCGGGGGAGCGGCGGTCTCCACGCGCCCCTTCGCCGGTACCGACGCCAGGCTGTCGCGGTACTCGTATCTCGTGTCACTACTCCCTCGCACTATTGTGCGGGACCTCGGTCTGTCCTTCGCCGTACGGAAGCGGACAATTTCCTCGTACACCCCCAAGGGAGACGGTGGGCTGCTGGTCGGCGGTTCCGGGACCCGGCACTCCTTCGCGGAACTCACCGGGGGAGAGAAGGAGTTCCGGGCCTGGGAGGACTTCTACGGACGGCTGCGCCAGGTCGCCGAGCGGGTCTTCCCGACCCTCACCGAACCCCTGCCCACCCGAGAGGGCCTGCGCCGCCGCATCGACGACGCGGTCGCCTGGCGGATGCTCTTCGAGGAGCCGATCGGTGCCGCGATCGAGGAGACCTTCGACCACGATCTGGTACGCGGCGTGGCCCTGACGGATGCGCTGATCGGCACCTTCGCCGACGCCCACGACCCGTCGCTGGTGCAGAACCGGTGCTTCCTCTACCACGTGATCGGCGGCGGCACCGGCGACTGGGACGTCCCCGTCGGCGGCATGGGCGCACTCACCGACGCCCTCGCGGCGGCCGCCCGGGCGGCGGGCGCCGAGATCCTCACCGGGTGCGAGGCCACCCGCATCGGCACCGGCGGACCACGCGTCGAGGTCTCGTTCCGTACGGAGAGCGGCCAGGCCGACGTCGCCGCCCGCGACGTCCTCGTCAACGCCGCACCCCACCATCTGGCCGGGCTCCTCGGCGAGCCGGCGCCGGGACCCGCCCCCGAGGGTGCCCAGTTCAAGGTCAACATGCTCCTGCACCGGCTGCCGCGGCTGCGGGACCGCACCGTCGACCCGCGCCAGGCCTTCGCCGGCACCTTCCACGTGGCGCAGGGGTACGACGCGCTGGCCGACGCGTACCGGCAGGCGGCGGCCGGCCGGCTGCCCGCTGCTCCGCCCTCGGAGCTCTACTGCCACTCGCTGACCGACCCCACGATCCTCGGCCAGGAGCTGGTGGCGCAGGGCTACCAGACCCTCACCCTGTTCGGACTGCACACCCCCGCCCGGCTCTTCGCCGCCGACCACGACGCGGTCCGGGCGGAGCTGCTGCGCAGCACCCTGGGACAGCTCGACGCGCACCTGGCCGAACCGATCGCCGAGTGCCTCGCCCTGGATGCCGGGGGCCGCCCCTGCATCGAGGCCAGGACCCCGCTGGACCTGGAGCGCGACCTGCGCATGCCCGGCGGGCACATCTTCCACGGCGACCTGTCCTTCCCGTACGCCGAGGAGACCGCGGCCTCCCGGGAAAGTACGGGCGGTGCGGGAGCCGTGCCCACCGCGGCCGAGCGATGGGGCGTGGCGACCGCCCACCCCCATGTCCTGCTGTGCGGGGCGGGGGCGGTCCGGGGCGGCGGCGTCAGCGGCGTGCCGGGCCACAACGCGGCGATGGCCCTGCTGGACCGGTAGCCGTAGCCGGTAGCGGCTGCGGGTGCCAGTCGCCGGTAGGCGGACCCGAGGTCCCGCGCCGCCGGGAGGTCAGTCCGCGGACGCCGTCCACCCCGCCGCCGTGATGCGGGCCGCGTCCCGCGGCCTGGCCTCGTCGAACACCGTCCGGCCCCGGTCCCGCACCCGCAGCCCGTCGACGTACACCCCGCGCCCCACATGGCGTGCGTCCGTCGTGTACCGCCAGCGCAGGGCGATCTCCTTCCCCCGGAACGCGGCGAGGTCCGCGCCCACCCGGTGCCAGACCCGCCCGGAGAACCCGCTCACGACGCCTCCGGCACGCGGTCGCGGTGCCTCGCCCCCTCGTACGGTCGTGAACGGCACGGCCGCCCAGTTCGCCCCCGCGTCCGCCGACGCCTCCAGAGTCAGCGTGTCGGCGGCGGGCTCGGTGTCCCACCACAGATCGCAGTGGAACACCGCCCGGTCCGAGCCGACCGGCAGCGCGGGAAGCGTCAGGGTGGCCGCCGCCGGGGAGGACATCCCCGAGAACCAGGCCGTCCTGCTCCGCGCCGGCCGCACCGCGACCGCGCGCGCCATGTCGTTGGCCGTCGCCACCCGGGGCGCCGAGCCAGAGCGCCAACTGCGCACCGGGTGCACGGAGTTGCCCAGCACGATCAGGAACGAATCCGTCGTCGGATCGATGACCATGCTGGTGCCGGTGAACCCGGTGTGGCCCGCGGTGCGCGGCGTGGCCATCGCGCCCATGTACCAGTGCTGGTAGAGCTCGAAGCCGAGACCGTGCTCGTCGCCGGGGAACGCGGTGTTGAAGTCGGTGAACATCAGCTCCACGGACTCCGGCTCCAGGATCCTGGCGCGCCCGTACACCCCGCCGTTCAGCAGCGTACGGGCGAGCACCGCCAGGTCCCAGGCGGTGGAGAACACCCCGGCGTGGCCCGCGACACCGTCGAGGGCGTACGCGTTCTCGTCGTGCACCTCGCCCCAGACCAGCCCGCGGTCGATCCCCGACCAGGGCTTGCGGGCGTCCTCGGTCGCGGCGATCTCCGGTTTCCAGGAGGCAGGCGGGTTGAAGCGGGTGCGGTGCATGCCGAGCGGGGCGGTGATCCCGTCCCTGAGCAGCGTGTCCAGCGGCTGTGCGGTGATCTTCTCCAGGACGAGCTGGAGCGAGATCAGATTGAGGTCCGAGTACAGATACGCCGTGCCGGGCTCGGTGGCCGGTTTCTCGTTCCACAGCATCTTCAGCTTCCCCTCCCGGGTCGGCTGCGAGTACAGCGGAATCCAGGCGCGGAAGCCCGAGGTGTGCGTCAGCAGCTGGCGCACCGTGATGCCGTGCTTGCCCGAGGCCCCGAACTCCGGGAGGTAGGAGGCCACCTTCGCCTCCAGCTCCAGCGCACCCCGCTCGATCTGCTGCACGGCCAGCATCGAGGTGAACAGCTTCGACACCGACGCCAGGTCGAAGACGGTGTCCCGAGCGGCGGCGATCTGCTGCTCCGGCGGGAACTCCACCGCCGTGTCCCTCGTCTCGTCGTACGCCGCGTACCGCACGGCCATGCCGATCGGCTCGTGCAGGGCGACCGTACCGCCGCGCCCGGCGAGCAGCACCGCACCGGCGTACCAGGGGTACTTGGGGGAGGGGCCCAGGAACTTCTCCGCGTCCGCGACGAGCTGGTCCAGCGGGCCGGGGAGCAGCCCGGCCCGCGCGGGGGAACCGTAACGCAGCGTCGGATGCCGGCCGCCGCCGGCGGAGCCGCCGCCCTCCGCCGCACCCGCGACGGGTACCGGACCCAGCATCAGCGCACCTCCCAGCGCGAGAACCCCGCCCGCGAAGTGCCTTCGGCCCATACCTCGGTGCGCACCGTCCTCAGTCATGACCCCAGCAGGCCAAAGCGCACCGCCGGTGTCAACCACCCCGCCCGCCGCCAAATAACTGACGCATCATCAGAAAAACTCTTCCCCTCGCAGCCGCCCTGCGGCATCCTGCCGCCCATGCAGACGGAGCTGAGCCAGCAACTGGGAGTCGAGCACGCCCTCTTCGGCTTCACGCCGTTCCCCGCGGTGGCCGCCGCGCTCACCAGGGCGGGCGGGTTCGGCGTCCTGGGCGCGGTGCGCTACACCGCCCCCGGCGACCTCGCCCGTGACCTGGACTGGATGCAGGAGCACACCGACGGCAAGCCGTACGGCCTGGACGTCGTCATGCCCGCGAAGAAGGTGGAGGGTGTGACCGAGGCCGAGGTGGAGGCCATGATCCCGGCCGGCCACCGCAGATACGTGGCGGAGATCCTCGCCAAGCACGGTGTGCCCGCACTCGCCGAGGGCGAGGTGTCGGGCTGGCGCATCACCGGCTGGATGGAGCAGGTCGCCCGCGGCCAGCTCGACGTCGCCTTCGACTACCCGATCAAGCTGCTGGCCAACGCCCTCGGCTCGCCGCCCGCCGACGTCGTCACCCGGGCCCACGAGCACGGCGTGCTGGTCGCGGCCCTCGCCGGCAGCGCCAAGCACGCCCGTCGGCACGCCGAGGCGGGCATCGACATCGTCGTCGCCCAGGGGTACGAGGCCGGCGGACACACCGGCGAGATCGCCTCCATGGTCCTGGTGCCGGAGGTGGTCGACGCGGTGGACCCGCTGCCGGTGCTGGCCGCCGGGGGCATCGGCAGCGGTGCGCAGATCGCCGCCGCGTTCGCCCTCGGCGCGCAGGGCGCCTGGCTCGGCTCGCTCTGGCTCACCACCGAGGAGGCCGAACTCCACTCCGCCGCACTCACCGCGAAACTTCTCGCCGCAGGCTCCGGCGACACCGTCCGCTCCCGGGCCCTCACCGGCAAGCCGGCCCGTCAGCTGCGCACCGGGTGGACCGACGCCTGGGACGACCCGAACGGCCCCGGCGCCCTCCCGATGCCCCTCCAGGGCCTGCTGGTCGCCGAGGCCAACTCCCGCATCCAGAAGTACGAGGTGGAACCGCTGCTCGGCACCCCGGTCGGGCAGATCGTCGGCCGGATGAACTCCCGGCGCGGCGTCCAGGCAGTCTTCGACGAGCTCACCCGCGACTTCGAGCGCGCGGTGAGCCGCATCAACCGCATCGCGGGAAGGGAGCAGGGACAGTCATGAGCGAGACGCCCCCCAACGGCTTCTGGGCCCAGGCCGCCGCCGACCCGGTCCGCACCGTCCTCGTCGCCCCCGACGGCGAGCAGTGGACCGCCGGAGCGCTCCACGCGGCGTGCAACAAGCTGGTGCACGGGCTGCGGGCCGCAGGGCTGACCGAGGGAGACTCCTTCGCCGTGGTCCTGCCCAACGGCGTCGAGTTCTTCACCGCCTACCTCGCCGCCGTGCAGGCCGGCCTCTACCTGGTGCCCGTCAACCACCACCTCACCGGACCCGAGATCGCCTGGATCGTCTCCGACTCCGCGGCCAAGGTCCTGATCGCCCACGAACGCTTCGCCGAAGGGGCCACCGCCGCCGCCGCCGAAGCGGGCCTCCCCGCCTCCCACCGCTACGCCGTCGGCGCCGTACCCGGCTTCCGCCCCTACGCCCAACTCCTCCACGGGCAGCCTGAGTCGGCCCCCGAAGGCCGGGCGCTGGGCTGGGTCATGAACTACACCTCGGGCACGACGGGGCGCCCGCGCGGCATCCGCCGCCCGCTCTCCGGCAGGCTCCCCGAGGAGTCCCACCTCGGCGGATTCCTCGGCATCTTCGGCATCAGGCCCTTCGACGACAACGTCCACCTGGTCTGCTCACCGCTCTACCACACCGCCGTACTCCAGTTCGCGGGCGCCGCCCTGCACATCGGACACCCCCTCGTCCTGATGGACAAATGGGCACCCGAGGACATGCTGCGCCTCATCGACAGTCACCGCTGCACCCACACCCACATGGTCCCGACCCAGTTCCACCGCCTGCTCGCGCTCCCCGACGACATCAAGCGGGCGTACGACGTGAGCACGATGCGGCATGCGATCCACGGGGCCGCACCCTGCCCGGAGCACGTCAAACGAGCCATGATCGACTGGTGGGGGAACTGCATCGAGGAGTACTACGCGGCGAGCGAGGGCGGCGGCGCGTTCGCCACCGCCGAGGACTGGCTGAAGAAGCCAGGCACCGTCGGCAAGGCCTGGCCCATCAGTGAGCTCGCCGTCTTCGACGACGACGGCAACCGGCTCCCGCCGGGCGAACTCGGCACGGTCTACCTGCATATGAGCACCGGTGGATTCAGCTACCACAAGGACGAGGACAAGACCCGGAAGAACCGCATCGGTGACTTCTTCACCGTCGGAGACCTCGGCATCCTCGACGAGGACGGCTACCTCTTCCTCCGGGACCGCAAGATCGACATGATCATCTCTGGTGGCGTCAACATCTACCCGGCCGAGATCGAGGCCGCTCTGCTGACCCACCCGGCCGTCGCGGACGCGGCTGCCTTCGGCATCCCGCACACCGACCGGGGCGAAGAGGTCAAGGCCGTCGTCGAACCGGCGCCCGGCCACGCCCCCTCGGACGCCCTGGCCGCCGAGATCCTCGCCCACTGCGCCCACCGCCTGGCCGGCTACAAACGCCCGAGGACCCTGGACTTCATCGCGGTCATGCCCCGCGACCCCAACGGAAAGCTCTACAAACGCCGTCTGCGCGAGCCCTACTGGGAAGGGCGCGACAGCGCGCTGTGACGGCATGCGGACAGGACCGCGGCCCGGCGGGGAAGGGGATCACCCGCCGGGCCGCGGCCCTTGTGCAGCCGCGTTGCGCTGGACGCGGCGTCCTGTTGTCTTGCTGCGGCGGCCCTGAGTGACCGTGGCGGTCACCCGGGCTTCCGCAGGGGGGCGGTCAGCGTTTGAAGGCGTCCTTGGCCTTCTCCACGGACTGCCGGCCGTCGCCCTTGGCGCGCTGGGCGCGTCCCTCCGCAGTCAGCCGTTCGTTGCCCACCACGCGACCCACGGTCTCCTTGGCGGCACCGACCGCCTGGTCGGACTTGGCCTTCGTCTTCTTCTGCGCGGTCATGGGGTTCGCACTCCCTTGCGTGTTGAGGCGTTTCCTTGACGTACGAGCGCCTGCCCCCGCTTCCGGAGGGAAAACCCCCGCGGCCCCCGCTACCCGACGAGCGCCGTCGCCCCCGCACCCGGAGAGGCAGGGGCCCGTGGCGACCACAGCTCCGCGATGCGCGCCGCGGAGGTGCCGATGCCGGTCGGACCCGGGGCTCCCGGTCCGTGCGGCCGGGCCGTGGGAACGGCCGGCGCGCCGGGCGACAGTACGGGCACCGGGGCCGCTTGGTGCCGCAGCAGGTCCGCCTCCTTGTACCGGACACAGCCCTCGTGCCAGATCAGGATGCCCGCCATCCAGTGCTTGAGCTCCTGCGCGTAATGCGCCACCGCCTTCTTGGCCGCCGCGTCGAGCCCCAGATCACTGCACAGATCCGGCAGTTCGCTGTCCACCACGTGCTGGAACTCGGTCATCCGCGCCTTCATCAGATCGACCACCACGTCCCGCGCCTGCTCCGGCCCGCACCCAAGGAAGTGCTGCACGACCAGCACCCCGTTGTGCATCTCGCCCTCGAACTCGATCTCCTTCTGGTACGAGAAGAGGTCGTTCAGCAGCGCCGCGTAGTCCATCGCTGACCGCTCCATCGACAGGAAGGGGCGGGACCCGGAGATCCCCGGCGGGAGCGTGTTCGCGTGCGAGAGCCGCGCCAGGCTCATCGTCATGTCGGAGCCGAAGGTGAAGCGACGCATCTCGATGTAGTCGACCGGGTCGGGCACCCGGTCCTGCGCCTGGTTCGCCAGCTCCCACAGCCAGCTCGCCGTCATGTCCTCGACCGACTTGCGGAACGCCCGTCGCGCTTCCGCCGGCAGCGGCCCCGCCGTCCGCGCCCACAGATCGGCGAGCCCCCGCTCCAGCGGGGTCAAGGACGGCGGCATCGGCTCGTCCTCCACCGGCATGAACAGCGACAGCCTGTCATTGGCCGCCTTCGCCCCGGCCAGATCCAGCGTCCGCCCGTAGATGACGGGAAAGAGGTCGTCACCGTACGTACCCCAGGCCAGCCAGCCCGAGCTGATGTCCAGCTCGGCGAGCGTGGCGTCCGGGTGGATGCCGGCGGCGCACAACGGCAGGTCGTAGTCCCGGATCTTGGCCTCGTCCCAGACACCGGAGTGCGGAATGCCGGGGACGCCCGCCAGAATGCCCATGCTGTCCGCCCAGCGCACCACGTTCTCCCTGGCCGCGTCCAGATGCGGACTCAGGGTGGTGGTGTACGGCATGTACAGATCGGGGAGTTCGAGATGCCCGACCTTCTCGAAGCGGTGCACCGCCACGTTCCTCGCCCGTGCGGGGACACCGACCGCGAGGGAGGCGAGCAGTTGGGAGGCCGCGGTCCCCAGCCCGGTCGGCCCGCCGAGGGCGTACGACGCGGAGTCGTGCGCCTCGTCGCCCGCGCCGTTCATGTACCGGCTGGAGCGCATGTGCCACTCGTGGCCGCCGGACTGCCAGTCCTGCAGGCCCTTCACGTACGCCAATACGTCGAGCCGCTCCTGCGGCCCGACGGCGAACTCCGCGAACAGCGGCTCCAGTTCGGTGAAGACGGTCGTCTCGAACTGCTGGAGCCGCGAGGTGAGCAGATCGTTGACGGTTTCTGCCGCCTCCTGCGTCGGGACGCCGAGGAAGGTCTCCATCACCAGGACACCGTTGGAGAGTTCGCCCTCGTCGAGGATCTCGCGCTCGTAACTGAAGAGGTCGTTGCGCAGATGGACGCCGTCCGAGAAGGCGTCGCGCAGCACGCACATCGGCCGGGACGCGGCGATCGCCGCCGGGACCTCGGCGCCCGCCGCGTACTCGACGAGACCCGCCGACCACGGGGCGCCGCCCACCTTGCGGCGCATCTCGATGTACTCGACGGGGTTGGAGACACGCCCCTCGCTGATGTTCATCAGCTCCCACATCGACTCTTCCAGCAGATGCTCGGTGGCCACCGCGAACCGCCGCCGCCACGCCTCGGACATCGACGGGCAGGTCCGGGCCCAGAGGTCGGCGAGCCCCGCCTCGACCGCGTTCGTCGGCTCCGGAACCGCCGCGCCCGCCTCCACCGGCATGAACGCCGGCAGCCTGTCCAGATAGGCCTTGGCGCCCTTCAGGTCGGGGCTGCGCTTGAACAGCTCCACGAAATGGTCGTCGAAGAAGAACACCCACACGTACCAGTCGGTGACCAGCGCCAACTGCTCCGCCGTGCAGTCGGGGTGGGTGTACGCGCACAGCAGCGCGTAGTCATGGCTGTCGAAATCGTGCTCGTCCCAGATCTGCGAGCCCTCGATCATCACCATCTCGCGCGCCCAGGCCTTGGAATGCACCCGCGCGTGCTCCAGATGGGGATTGAGCCGGGCCGGATACGGCATGTAGAACTCGGGCAGCGTGAAAGGTTGGGGCATGGTTCCGGAATTCGCCTTCCCTGCTCGGCAGCACGGACCCGGAAGAGGGACCCGCGCGTGGATCCTCTTCACGCTAGGCAGGGAGACCGGGAAAGGAGCCCGGCCCCGGACGATCATCACCGAAGTGGTGAATTCACGCCCGGAGCCGGTTAACGATCTTGTGAGTGGGCCAGGGGCCGGTCAGCGCTCCCGGGCCCACACGACCTTGAGCTTCGGCGACGTGAGGATGTCCCGCTCGCAGAACCGGGAAGTCACCCACCTCTCGCCCGAGTACAACTCGGTCTGGTCGCGGTAGTGCGCAGATGCCGGGTTCGACGACTGGCTGTACGTCAGCAGCGTCCTGGCCACCGGGCAGGGCCCGCCGTCCCAGCCGACCGCCTGGAGGTAACTGGAGCCCGACGTCACCTCGGTGTAGCCCCCGGCCGCCGGGTTCCACACCGGCTCGACCTTGTTCCAGACGCCGAGGGACTCGGTGCCGCCGTGGACGGGGATGCGCGTGCCGTTGCGCAGCACCCACTGGTGCTCGCCCAGCGGCGCGTCCAGCGCGATGCCCGCCGCCCGCAGCTCGGCCACCGCGGCAGCAAGCGACGAAGTGACGCCGGGCGCCGCCGTGTTGAAGGTGCGCGGCGTGCGCACCGGGTCGGCCGCGTCGAACGGAACCTTCCACCGCTGGTCGGGCGGCACCGCGGTGGTTGCCTTGCGCCAGAACCGGTCGAAGAGCAGGGCACCCCGGCTCCCGGTGTCCGCCTTTCGGTCCCACTTGGCCAACACTGCGCAAGCTGCGGCCAGTTCACCGGCGCCGCAGGTCCGCAGGAGCTCGGGAAGCACCAGATCGGCTGCCGGAACCCGGTTCGCGAACTGCTGCTTCTGGAGGTCGGCCACCGTCAGCCCGCGCTGCGCGGCCATCGCCGCCACGTCCTCGACCGCGCCCCGGGTGCGCATCGTACGCGAGGCGGCGATGTTGCCGAAGACCCGCTCGTACCCGGTCAGGGGACGGTCCGGATTGGCCAGCCAGGCGCTGTCGTTGGAGTTCTCGGCATACGGTGCGTCCCGCAGCGTCGGCATCCGTGACGGGCCGAAGATGCCCGCCTCCACCGCGTCCCTGTCCCGGCCGAGAGTGCAGTCGCCCCGTCCGCCGTCCAGGACCGCCATTCCCGCCGCCGGATAGGTGACCTCGCCCAGCGGGGTCGAACAGCGCCGCACCAGCTCGTCGGTGAGGCGCGGCAGCACCTGCGACTGGGTGAAGAGCGTGCCGCCCCGGGAGTCGGCGGCGACCGTGTTCACCCACGGCAGCCCCTGGCTGCGGCGCAGGGCGCCCTGGATCCCCGCGACGTCGCGCGCCCTGCTGAAGCCGAGCGCGGTGTCGCCGGCCCGCAGGTTCGTCGCGTTCGGGTCGTTCAGGGCGAAGGCGGTCGTCGCCGTCCAGGGCAGCGGCAGCTGCGCGCCGAGCCCGCTGACGACGGGCCCGTACCGGGTCCACCACTGGGTGCGGGTCACCGGCGTGCCGTCCTTGACCGGAACGCTCACCGTCCGCCTGGTCATCGGCTCCCGCTTGCCGTCGACCACGTACACCGTCGGATCGGCCGGGTCGAGGGTGAGCTGGTGGAGGTTCATGGGAACGCCGGTGGCGACCGTGTGGGACCAGGCGACGCGTGAGGTGTGGCCGATCGACACCGTCACGGCGCCGAGCAGCGAGCCGCCCATCACGTTGAGCTCACCCGGCACGGTCTGCTGCGACTGCCAGAAGCGGCGCCCGCCCGACCACGGGTAGTGCGGGTTCCCGAGCAGCAGCCCCCGCCCGTTCGCCGTCGTGCGCCCGCTGAACGCGACCGCGTTCGAGCCCATCGCGGCGTCCGAGGTGTCGAAGAACCGCCGGGCCGCCTCGCCCGCACCGGCTGCCCGGCCCGGGCCGGTTCCCTGGCCTGCCCCCGGACGGCTCCCCGCGGCGGGCGGCTGGGCGGACGTGATGCCGTCCACGCCGCGCCCCTGCCCGCCCAGCACCGCGAACGCGTAGCTCAGGGCGTGGATGTCCGCGACGGCGGCGGGGCGCACCCAGGGAGCGCCCTGGCAGGCCGGATCGCTCACCCGGTTCTGCTTCAGCCAGGCGTTGTAACCGGCGACGAATCCCCGCATCAGCTCCTTGACCTGCCGGCTCGGGCCCACCGGGGCGTACCTGGCCATCAGCTTCGCGACCGTGCCGCTCTCGCGCACGCCCCGGAACCAGAGGTCGTTCGCCAGGTTGGTGGAGGCGGACGACAGTGAGCCGTCCGGACGGCCGTCCGCACCGAAGTACCGCGACCGTTCGCCGCGTACGGTCGCGAAGCCCTCGGCCAGTGTGCACACCTGGTCGTTCGCCTGGGCCCAGCCGTTGCCGAACCCGAGGTTCGCGTAGTCCTTGGCGAGGATGTGCGGAATGCCGTACTCGGTGTAGCGGACGACGGCCGACAGGCCGCCGTGCGAAGGCCGCTTCTCCTGCCCGCGGGGGTCGGCGGAAGCGACGGGGGCGACGGTGCTCACGGCGGTGAGCAGGGCGATGCAGGCGACGGCGACGGTTCTCGTACGGGTCCGGAGGGACAACGTGCCTCCCAACAGGGCGTCACAACACAGCAGTTGTGAGGATTCTCCGTGATGTCACGTGCCACTCAGTCATTACCGTCCGGTACCTGTCAACATCCCGCACGGTACGCACATGTCGTGCGCCACTCTTGACCGCATTCGTCACCCCCGCGCAGGATCACGCCATGACCACACCAGGGACACCAGGGGCAGCCGGCCCGGACACACCGGGGCCCGGGGCGCCCGAGCGCACGGCAGCGTTCCTCGACAGCACCGTCGACGGACTCCTGCGGCACACCGCCCTGCGGGTCCCGGACCGCACGGCCCTCCGCTACCGGGACCGCACCTGGACCTACGCGGAACTGGACGCCGCGGTCGGCACCGCGGCCGCCCTGCTGCGCCGCGACCGGAACCTCGCCGCGGGCGACCGGGTCGCCGCCTACGGGCACAACTCCGACACCTACCTGATCGCCTACCTCGCCTGCGCCCGCGCCGGACTGATCCACGTGCCGGTCAACCAGAACCTCACCGGCGCCGACCTGGCCCACATCCTCAGGCAGTCCGGCGCCTCGCTGGTGCTGGCCGACCCGGACCTCGCCGGCCACGTACCGGCGGACCTCGCGACGTGGCCGCTGCGGGACGCACCCGGCTCGCTCCTCGAAGCTCTGGGCGAACCCCTCCCGTACGACGAAGCAGCCCGGGACCCGCGCGAACCCGTCCAGCTCCTCTACACCTCCGGCACCACCGCCGACCCCAAGGGCGCGATCATGACGCACCGCGCCCTGGTGCACGAGTACGCCAGCGCCGTCGAGGCCCTGGACCTCGCCGAGACAGATCTGCCCGTCCACGCGCTGCCGCTCTACCACTCGGCACAGATGCACGTCTTCCTGCTGCCCTGCCTCGCCGTCGGCGCGCGCAACACCCTGCTCGACGGGCCGGACCTCACCGCCGTCCTCGACCTGGTGGAGGCGGGCCGCGCGGACGGCTTCTTCGCACCGCCGACGGTGTGGATCGCACTGGCCGACCATCCCGGGCTCGAGAAGCGTGAACTGGGCGGCCTGCGCAAGGCGTTCTACGGCGCCTCGATCATGCCCGTACCCGTACTCCAGCGGCTGCGCGCCCGGCTGCCGCGCCTCGCCTTCTACAACTGCTTCGGCCAGAGCGAGATCGGGCCGCTCGCCACCGTGCTGCGCCCCGAGGAGCACGAGGAGCGGCCGGCCTCGTGCGGCAGGCCGGTGCGGCACGTCGAGGCCCGTGTCGTCGACGAGGACGGCGGGGACGTGCCGGACGGCACGGCGGGCGAAATCGTTTATCGCTCACCGCAGTTGTGCGAGGGCTACTGGGGGAGGGACCCGGCGGACGGTTTCCGGGACGGCTGGTTCCGCTCCGGCGACCTGGCGGTGCGCGACAGCGAGGGGTACTTCACCATCGTCGACCGGGTGAAGGACGTCATCAACTCCGGGGGAGTACTGGTCGCCTCGCGCAAGGTGGAGGACGTCCTCTACACGCACCCCGGTGTCGCGGAGGCGGCCGTCGTCGGACTGCCCGACCCGCGCTGGATCGAGGCGGTCACCGCATTCGTCGTACCGCGCGGCTCCGAGGTCTCCGAGGCCGGTCTCCTGGCGTACGCACGGGAGAAGCTGGCGCACTTCCAGGCGCCCAAACGGGTGCTGTTGGTGGACGCGCTGCCCCGCAACGCCAGTGGGAAGATCCTCAAGCGGGAACTGCGCGACCGCTACGGCGATCCGCCGCCCACCGCATAGCGGCCAGGCCGCCGGGGCGGGGCCGCAGCCGGGGTCCCGAGCCGGGCCGCCTCCGGGGCTCCCGGGGGCCGGGCAGCCACCGGGGCTCCGAGCGGGGCCGCCACCGGCTCACCGGCGCGTCGGCTCACCGGCGGCCGGGCCCCACGGGCGCTCAGCCCCGCCGCCGGTCCACGATCCGCTTGAACTTCCCCACCGACCGCTCCAGCGTCCCCGGATCGACCACCTCGACCCCGACCGTCACCCCGATGCCCTCCTTGACCGCCGCAGCGACCTGCGACGCGGCGGCGTCCCGCTGCCGCGCGTCCGCCCCGGCCCGCGCCTCCGCCCGTACCGTCAGACAGTCCATCCGGCCCTCGCGGGTCAGCAGCAGCTGGAAGTGCGGGGACAGCGCGGGGGTGCGCAGCACGATCTCCTCGATCTGCGTGGGAAAGAGGTTCACCCCGCGCAAAATGACCAGATCGTCGCTGCGCCCGGTGATCCGCTCCATCCGGCGGAACACGCGTGCCGTGCCCGGCAGCAGCCTGGTCAGGTCCCTGGTCCGGTAGCGGACCACCGGCATGGCCTCCTTGGTGAGCGAGGTGAAGACCAGCTCGCCCTCCTCGCCTTCCGGCAGCACCTCACCGGTCAGCGGGTCGACGACCTCCGGATAGAAGTGGTCCTCCCAGATGTGCAGACCGTCCTTGGTCTCCACGCACTCCTGCGCCACCCCGGGGCCGATCACCTCCGACAGCCCGTATATGTCCACCGCGTCGATCGCGAACCGCTCCTCGATCTCCGCGCGCATCTCCTCGGTCCACGGCTCCGCGCCGAAGACGCCCACCCGCAGCGAGGTCGAGCGCGGGTCGACGCCCTGGCGCTCGAACTCGTCCAGCAGCGTCAGCATGTACGTCGGCGTCACCATGATGATCTCGGGCCGGAAGTCCTGGATCAGCTGGACCTGGCGCACGGTCATCCCGCCGGACGCCGGGACGACCGTGCAGCCGAGCCGCTCGGCACCGTAGTGCGCGCCGAGCCCGCCGGTGAACAGCCCGTACCCGTAGGCCACATGGACCTTGTGGCCCGGGCGGGCGCCCGCGGCGCGCAGCGAGCGGGCCACCACGTCGGCCCACATCGACAGGTCGTTCTCGGTGTAGCCGACGACGGTCGGGCGGCCGGTCGTACCACTGGAGGCATGGACGCGGCGGATGTCCTCCTGCGGTACGGCGAACATCCCGAAGGGGTAGTTCTCCCGCAGATCCGCCTTGGTGGTGAAGGGGAATTGGGCCAGATCGGCCAGTGAACGGCAGTCGTCGGGCTTCAGCCCCGCCCTGTCGAAGGCGGCCCGGTAGTGCGGCACCTGCGAGTACGCGTGGTGCAGGCTGGCGCGCAGACGCTCCAGCTGCAGCACCCGGAGCTCCTCGCGGCCGAGCCGCTCCGCCGCGTCGAGCAGAGCCGTCATGGGTCACTCTCCCGTTCCTCGCCCCGGGCCGGGCGCACGAGGCGCACAGCCAAAGCGGACAACCGATCATTCGGTAGATCTTCGCCAGAGGCCAGTAATTCAGGGCGCGAGGGTCTCTGACAAGGGGGCGTACGAGGTGTGCGAGCGCTCTTTCGGGTGGCTCTACGCCCCTGTCGGGGCGAACTACCGCGAATCATGGGGTATCGGTTGATCAACGCACAACCGGATCAGAGGCAAGGACGTCATAGATGCAGCGTCGAACCCGTAGGACCGCACTGGCCGTGCTGCTGACGGTGACCGGATCGGTGGTGCTGCCCGCGTGCGACGCCGGCGACGGGGCGGCCCCGGCCGTCACCACCACCGTGACCGCCCCGGGCCCGACCGTCACGGTGACCACGACCCCCACCGTCGCCCCCGCCCCCACCCCGACCACGGCGCCGCCCGCCGCGCGGACCACCGCACCGCAGGAGCAGAACGGCGGCAGGCCCACCGTCGAGCTGACCGGGGACCCCGCCGCGGCGGTGAAGGAACTGGCCCGGCTGAAGAAGACCGGCTGGTGGAACCCGGACAAGATCGAGTACTCGGACGACCCGGTGACCACGCTCCAGCAGTTCGACAGATGGCTGAGCAAGGGCTACATCGCCCCCGGCGGCGGCTGGACCCCGGCCGGCGTCGCGGCGGTCGAAGCCGCCAACGAGAGCGGTGAGGAGATGTAGCACGGGGGTTCGGCGATCACATACCGGGGTGCCGGGGTTCGGGGCTCCGAGTACCCGAGCCCCCGGACCTCGTGCGGGCGGAACGCATGCGCGCGGCCGGGGCTCCGGGACGGGAACGAGGAGTGCGTGCAAGGCGTTCACCTGTTTGGATGGCCCTCGTGCCGATCTTCACCGCCCCGGACGGACAAGCCGCACCCCCGTCCGGCGGTGAGGACACCCAGCTGCCCCCACGGAGGCCCGCGTTGACCGCGAACGACCGATCCGCCCGTCTGCTCGTCGGCCTGCTCGCCGGGGCGGGGGCCGCCCACGTGGTGGCACCCAAGCTGTTCGACGCCATGGTCCCGGAGTTCCTGCCGGGCGAGCAGCGCACCTGGACCCACGCCAGCGGCGTCGCCGAACTGCTGCTGGCCGCGGCCGTGGCCGTCCCGCGGACCAGGAAGGCGGGCGGCCTCGCCGCGGCCGGATTCTTCGCGGGAATCCTGCCCGCGCACTTCAAGATGGCGTACGACTGGCGCGACAAGCCGACGGCGCTGCGGGCGGGCGCCTACGCGCGCATCCCGCTCCAGGTGCCGCTGGTGCTCTGGGCGGCGAAGGTGGCGCGCGACGCCGGCCGCTGACCCCGCGGCGCCCCCGGCCGGTCCGGCCGCGCCCGTGCGCGGACCGGCCGGATCAGGGTGCCTTCGGCTGCCAGAGCGAGGTCACCGGGTCGTACACCCGTACGCCCTTCGGCAGTCCCAGGGCGGCGGCCGTGACCTTCACCCCGTGGTGCGCGGGATGCGCGGCGACCCGGATGTCCCGGACGGTCCGCACATCACCCGGGGTGGGCGGCGCAAGCACCGCTCGGACCGTGGCGTACGCGGTGGCGCCCGCCGCCACCCGGTACGGGCCGCTGCCCACCGGGGGCTCCGTGTGCGCGGCACCGTCCAGGTTGCCGAAGGTGACGGTAGGGATGCGTTCCACCGCGCAGGCGCGGGAGCCATGGTGGGTGAAGCGCAGGTGCAGGACGTCCGGGGTGGGCGCCGCGGTCACCCGGACGGACAGGTCCCGCTCCGCGCAGCGCGGCAGTGCACGGGCGTCCACGACGGGCACGGCCGACGCGGCGGCCGGGGCGGTGAGGAGGAGGGCGGCGGCCGCGGCAGCCGCGGCGGAGAGGCGCTGGTGCGTATGCATGGGTCAATCGTCCGCCCGAAGCGGCCCCGACGCGAGTACGTCGGCCACCGTGCTGGCGTCCGACGCACGTTTGTCCTCCCGGTAACGCACCACCCGTGCGAACCGGAGCGTCACCCCCTCCGGATAGCGGGTGGAGCGCTGGATCCCGTCGAAGGCGATCTCCACCATCAGCTCAGGACGCACGTGCACCACATAGCCGTCCTCGGACACCTTCAGCGCCCCCAGCCGCTCCGTCTGCCACTCCAGCATCGCGTCGGTGAGCCCCTTGAACGTCTTTCCCAGCATCGCGAACGAGCCGTCGGGCCGCAGCGCCCCCAGATGCAGGTTCGACAGCTTGCCGGTGCGCCGCCCGTGCCCCCACTCCGCGGCGAGCACCACCAGGTCCAGGGTGTGCACCGGCTTCACCTTCAGCCAGGAGGCACCGCGCCGCCCCGTCTGGTACGGGGCGTCCAGCGCCTTCAGCACCACTCCCTCGTGCCCCCGCTCCAGGGTCCGCGCCAGAAAGTCCCGCGCCGCGCCCGCCCCCTCCCCGGCGCGGCGCACGCACTGGGGCGCGGGCACCAGCCGCTCGAGCCGCAGCCGCCGCTCCCGGTAGGGCAGGTCGAGCAGGGAATCCCCACCGGCGGCCAGCACGTCGAAGAACACCGGCGACAGCGGCAGTGCCTGCCTGGCAGCCGCCACGTCCAGCCGGGAGCCCACCCGGCCCGCCACGTCCTGGAACGGCAGCGGCCGGCCGTCCTCGGCGAAGGCGATCACCTCACCGTCCAGCACGAACCCGTCCCCGGGCAGCTCCCGGACCAGCTCGACGAGCTCGGGAATCCGGTCGGTGACGTCCTCCATGGTCCTGGTGAACACCCGCACCTCGGTCCCGGCCCGGTGCACCTGCACCCGGATGCCGTCCAGCTTCTCCTCCACCGCGCACGGGCCCAGCTTCTCCAGCGCCTCATCGAGGGTCTTGCCCGGACTCGCCAGCATCGGAGGCACCGCCCGCCCCACCTGAAGCGTGAACCCCGACAGCGCGCCGGGCCCCTCGGCCAGCAGCGCCCGGCCCACGGCGGTCAGCGAACCCCCGAGCATCACCGCCCGCCGGACGTCCGCGGAAGCGGCGCCCGCCGCCGCGGCGAGCCCTTCCGCGGCCAGCGCGTCCAGCGCCCCCTGCCGGACCTCCCCGGTGAGCAGGCCCGTCAGGAAGCGCTGCTCCTCCTCGGTAGCCGCGGCCATGAGCTCCCGCACCAGCCGGGCCCGCTCGGCCTGGGAGCCGCGCCCGGTGACCTCGGCGAACCGGGTGAGCGCGGCATCGACCCCGGCCACCGTGAGCGTGGCCTCCGCGGCGGGCGGCACGGGATCGCGCAGCAGGTTCCAGCCGATGCCGATCCGGCCCTGCGGGAGCCGCCCGGAGAGGTAGGGCACGACGACCGGCACGTCCTCGGGCGCGGCGGCCCGGAACAGCTCCGCGAGCAGGGCCGTCTTCTTCGAGCGCGCGGACGTCGAGGCGACGTCCCGCGAGACACGGGCGAGGGTCTCCAGGAGCATGCGGTCCATCCTGCAACGCATGCCCCGGCACGGCACTTTCTACGGGAGAACCCGCAGGTGTCTTCGTACAGTCGCCCTGTGGCCCTCTTCCGCATCACCGCCCGCACACCGCTCGCGCCCGCCGACGCCTGGCTCAGGCTCACCGCCTGGGAGCGGCACGCCGCCCAGGTGCCCTTCACCCGCATCACCGTCACCACTCCGCCTCCGACCCGGCAGGGCACCCGTTTCGTCGCCCGTACCAAGCTGGGCCGGCTCGGCTTCGATGACCCGATGGAGGTGGCCGCCTGGGAGCCCCCGTACCACTGCCGGCTGGAGAAGCACGGCCGGGTGGTGAGGGGCTGGGCCGAGATCGACGTGCGCGAGGACCCGGAAGGCGGAACCGGATCGCGTGTGGTGTGGACCGAGGACCTGCGGCTGTGGGGCCTGCCCCGGTGGTGCGACCCGGTGCTGGCGGGGGCCGGGCGGGTGGTGTTCGGGCGGGCGATGCGCGCACTGCTCCGGGGCTGAGAACCCGGAGCGGCCGCCCCGCAGCCACCCGGACCGCACCGTCCCGCCCCGCAGCCGCCCGGACCGCACCGTCCGCCGCCCGGCCCGTGGAAGCCAGTCCTCCCGGCCGCCCCGCCCCGCCGGGGGGAAAGCTACTCCTCCCGGGCAGCGGCCTCCTTGGCCCAGCGGTAGTCCGCCTTGCCGCTCGGCGAGCGCCGGATCCGGTCGGTGAGCACCAGCTTCCGGGGGATCTTGTAACCGGCGAGCCGGGTCCGGCAGTGCTCCTGAATGGTGGTCAGGTCCGGTGCGCGTGCTCCCTCGCGCAGTTGCACCACGGCTGCCACCCGATTGCCCCACCTGTCGTCGGGCACCCCGGTGACCAGGGCGTCGTACACCTCGGGGTGCGACTTCAGTGCCTGCTCGACCTCCTCCGGGTAGACCTTCTCGCCTCCGGTGTTGATGCACTGGGACCCGCGTCCCAGGACGGTGACGATGCCTTGCGCGTCGACGGTCGCCATGTCGCCGAGCAGGACCCAGCGCTCGCCGTCGCGCTGGAAGAAGGTCTCCGCGGTCTTTCCCGGGTCGTTGTAGTAGCCGAGCGGCACGTGCCCCCGCTGGGCGAGCCGGCCCACCTCGCCGACCGGGACCTGCGCGTACGTGGCTGGATCGACCACCCGCGTCCGCTCGTTGACCTCCAGCCGGAAACCCTTCTCCGGGCCCGAGTCGTCCGTCGCCCTGCCGTTGGAACCCGACTCGGAGGAACCGAAGTTGTTCAGGATGAGCACGTTCGGCACCAGCTCCTGGAACTGGGCGCGGACCGTGTCCGACATGATCGCGCCGGACGAGGAGACGCTGAACAGCGACGACAGGTCGGTGCCGCGGAGCGGCCCGTGCAGTGCGTCGACGAGCGGGCGCAGCATGGCGTCACCGACCAGGGAGACGCTGGAGACCTTCTCCCGCTCGATCGTACGGAGCACCTCCTCGGGCGCGTACTTGCGGTGGATCACCACCCGCTGGCCGTAGTGGAAGGCGATGAACGAGGTGAGCGTGGACGTGCCGTGCATCAGCGGGGGAGTGGGAAAGAAGGTCAGCCCCGCACCCCCGGCGGCGACCCGCTCGGCCAGCTCCTCGGGCCGCTTCACCGGCTCGCCCGCCGGGTCGCCGCCGAACAACCCTGCGAAGAACAAGTCCTCCTGACGCCACATCACACCCTTGGGCATGCCGGTCGTGCCGCCCGTGTAGATGATGAACTGGTCGTCCCCGGAGCGCGATGCGAAGCCCCGCTCGGCGGAGGCCCCGGCCTCCGCGTCGCTGAAGGCGGTGCAGTCCGGGTGCACCGCTCCGGCCGGCGCCGTGCCGACCCGCAGCAGGTGGCGCAGTTTCGGTGCGTGCGGCAGGGCCGCCGCCACCCGCTCGGTGAACTCGGCGTCGAAGACCAGCGCGGCCAGGTCGGCGTCGCGGTAGAGGTAGACCAACTCCTCCTCCACGTAGCGGTAGTTGACATTGACCGGTACGAGACGTGCCTTGAGGCAGCCGAGCACCGTCTGGAGGTACTCGATGCCGTTGTACAGGTGCAGTCCCAGATGCTCGCCCGGCCGAAGCCCCGAGTCCAGCAGGTGGTGGGCGACCCGGTTCGCGGCGGCGTCGAGCTCGGCATAGGTGAGGCGCCGCTCCGCGCCCGTTCCGGGGTGGTCGATGTACACGAGTGCCTCGCGGTCGGGGACCACGTCGACGACCGACTCGAACAGGTCGGCAAGGTTGTACTCCACCGTTCCTCCTGAACCCCGGTTGGATGTACGTGAGTTGAGGTGCTGTCCGGCGAGTGGTGGTGCTGTCGTGGGTGTGCCGGTCATCACAGCAAAGGGCGCGTCAAGTGGGAAGGGTGTGCGCCGAAGAAATCTGATGGCCTGTCAGAAAAGCCTTGAAGTGGTGACGGCTCTCCTGCAACCTGTTCCAGGTCCGACGGCAGGTCCCACGACGGGAGGACGGTCATGTCCGCTGATACGGAACATCTCCGCGTGCGGCGCGAGGGCGCCACGCTGGTGCTCACCCTGAACAGGCCCGAGGCGAAGAACGCGCTCTCCCTGCCGATGCTCGTCGGGCTGTACGACGGCTGGGTGGCCGCCGACGCGGACGACTCGGTCCGCTCCGTCGTCCTGACCGGGGCGGGCGGCAGCTTCTGCGCCGGCATGGACCTGAAGGCACTGGCGGGCCGCCGCGGCATGGGCGACGACGACGCGCACCGCGCGCGGCTCAAGGCCGATCCCGACCTGCACTGGAAGGCGATGCTGCGGCACTACCGGCCCCGCAAACCGGTGATCGCGGCGGTGGAGGGGTACTGCGTGGCGGGCGGTACCGAAATCCTCCAGGGAACGGACATCCGCGTCGCGGGGGAGTCGGCGGCCTTCGGACTCTTCGAAGTGCGCCGGGGGCTCTTCCCGATCGGCGGGTCGACGGTGCGCCTGCCGAGGCAGATCGCCAGGACCCACGCCCTGGAGATGCTGCTGACGGGACGGCGCTACGGGGCCCGGGAAGCGGCCCGCATCGGTCTGATCGGGCACGTGGTGCCCGACGGCACCGCCCTGGACAAGGCGCTGTCGATCGCCGAACAGGTCAACGCGTGCGCCCCGCTGGCGGTGGAGGCGGTCAAGGCGTCGGTCTACGAGACGGCGGACATAAGCGAGGCGGAGGGGTTGGCGGCGGAGCTGAAGAGGGGCTGGCCGATCTTCGACACGGACGACGCGAAGGAAGGGGCGCGCGCGTTCGCGGACAAGCGGGACCCGGTCTACCGGCGCGCGTAGAGCCGCTCGCCCGGCGCGCACACGAGCCACTCACGCGGCCGGCGGAACCAGGCACCCCCTCGTCCAGCCCCCCACCCCCTCCACCGAATCGGAGTTCCGCCCATGGCCCCCACCCCCCTCGCCCCCCTCCAGGCCCCGCTCACCGTCGAGTTCCCCTTCACCCGCTCCCTCGGACCGGTCCAGTCCGCCTTCCTGACCGGGCTGCGCCACCGCACCGTTCTCGGCGTACGGGCGGCGGACGGACGGATACTCGTGCCGCCCACCGAGTACGACCCCCGTACCGCGGAGGAGATCCGCGACCTCGTGGAAGTGGCGCCCACCGGGACGGTGACCACCTGGGCGTGGAACCCGGCCCCCCGCCCCTACCAGCCCCTGGCCACCCCCTTCGCCTGGGTGCTCGTCAAGCTGGACGGGGCCGACGCCGCACTCCTGCACGCCCTCGACGCACCGGGGCCCGGCGACGTCGGCACCGGGATGCGGGTCCGGATCCGCTGGGCAGCAGAACGCACCGGTGCGATCACCGACATCGCCTGCTTCGAGCCGCACGAGAGCACTCCGCACCACGAAACCGGACCGCACACCGGCCGCTTCGACGACATGGTCACCCTCCTCACCGCCCCCGCCCGCCTCGACTACACCTACAGCCCCGGCCGCGCCCCCACCGACTACCTCACCGCCCTCGCCGACCACCGCACCGTGGGCGAACGCTGCCCCTCCTGCCGCAAGGTGTACGTCCCGCCGCGCGGCGCCTGCCCCACCTGCGGAGTCGCCACCGACGAACAGGTCGAGGTCGGCCCCCACGGCACCGTCACCACCTTCTGCATCGTCAACATCAAGGCACGCAATCTCGACATCGAGGTGCCGTACGTCTACGGACACATCGCTCTCGACGGCGCCGACCTCGCCCTGCACGGGCGCATCGCCGGCATCCCGTACGACCAGGTCCGGATGGGCCTGCGCGTCGAACCCGTGTGGACCGGGGACGGCCGCTACCCCGACCACTACCGCCCGACCGGCGCACCGGACGCGGACTACGACGCGTACAAGGAGCTGATCTGACATGGGACCGCAGCCCGAACCGGCCCCGGTGACACAGCCGCGGACAGTACAGCAGGCAGAGGCAACAGAGCCGGTGCAGCCGGTGCAGGCGGCACGGCCGGTGCGTGACGTGGCAGTCGTCGCCTTCGCCCAGACCGTTCACCGCCGCCGTTCCGACGACCTCTCCGAGGTCGAGATGCTGATGCCCGTCCTGCACCGGGTCCTCGCCGACACCGGCCTGCGGACCAGCGACATCGACTTCACCTGTTCCGGATCCAGCGACTACCTGGCCGGCCGCGCCTTCTCCTTCACCATGGCCCTGGACGGGGTCGGCGCCTGGCCGCCGATCTCCGAGTCGCACGTGGAGATGGACGGGGCCTGGGCGCTGTACGAGGCCTGGGTGAAGATCCTCACCGGGGAGGCGGACACCGCACTCGTCTACGCGTACGGCAAGTCCTCGGCGGGCCGGGTCCGCGACGTGCTGACCCGCCAGCTCGACCCGTACTACCTCGCCCCGCTCTGGCCGGACTCCGTGTCCCTGGCCGCACTCCAGGCCCAGGCACTGATCGACGCCGGGGCCGTGGACGAGAGCGGCCTCGCCGGGATCGCGGCCCGCAGCCGGCACGACGCGGCGGCCAACCCGCACGCCCAACTGCACGGTGACGTCCCGTCGGGCGAGTACCTCGTGCACCCCCTGCGCACCGGCGACTGTCCGCCGATCGGTGACGGAGCCGCCGCCGTCGTCCTCGCCGCCGGGGACAGGGCCCGCGAACTCTGCGCGCGCCCCGCCTGGATCCGGGGCATGGACCACCGCATCGAGGCACACTCCCTCGGGGTGCGCGACCTCACCGACTCGCCGTCCGCCCGGCAGGCCGCCGAGCGGGCCGGAGCCTTCGAACACCCCGTCGACACGGCCGAGCTGCACGCACCCTTCACCTCGCAGGAGGTGGTCCTGCGCAGGGCCCTGAGGCTCGGCGACGAGGTCGTCGTCAACCCGTCGGGCGGGGCGCTCGCCGCCAACCCGGTGATGGCCGCCGGGCTCATCAGGATCGGCGAGGCCGCCGCCCGGATCCATCGCGGCGAGTCCAGTCGGGCACTGGCACATGCCACGTCGGGTCCGTGCTTGCAGCAGAACCTCGTAGCAGTCCTGGAGGGGGAGGAAAGTGAGTAGCAGCACCGCGCGCACCAAGGAGCCCGTGGCGGTCGTCGGCATCGGCCAGACCAAACACGTCTCCGCACGCCACGACGTCTCGATCGCCGGACTCGTCCGCGAGGCCGCCGGGCGCGCACTCGCCGACGCCCAGTTGACCTGGCAGGACATCGACGCCGTGGTGATCGGCAAGGCCCCCGACTTCTTCGAGGGCGTCATGATGCCCGAGCTCTACCTCGCCGACGCCCTCGGCGCGGTCGGCAAGCCGATGCTGCGCGTCCACACCGCCGGATCGGTCGGCGGGTCCACGGCCCTGGTCGCCGCCAACCTGATCGCGGCCCGCATCCACGGCACGGTCCTCACCCTCGCCTTCGAGAAGCAGTCCGAGTCCAACGCCATGTGGGGCCTCTCGCTGCCCGTCCCCTTCCAGCAGCCCCTGCTCGCCGGGGCCGGCGGCTTCTTCGCCCCGCACATCCGCGCCTACATGCGCCGCACCGGCGCCCCCGACACCATCGGCTCCCTCGTCGCGTACAAGGACCGGCGCAACGCGCTTCTGAACCCGTACGCCCACCTCCAGGACCCCACCCTCACCCTGGCGAAGGTCCAGGCAGCGCCCATGCTCTGGGACCCCGTCCGCTACTCCGAGACCTGCCCCTCCTCCGACGGCGCGTGCGCGATGATCCTCACCGACCGCACGGGCGCCGCCCGCTCCCCGCACCCGCCCGCCTGGGTGCACGGCGGTGCCATGCGCAGCGAACCCACCCTTTTCGCCGGCAAGGACTTCGTCTCCCCGCAGGCGGGCAAGGACTGTGCCGCCGACGTCTACCACCAGGCGGGCATCACCGACCCGCGCCGTCAGATCGACGCGGCCGAGATCTACGTCCCCTTCTCCTGGTACGAGCCCATGTGGCTGGAGAACCTCGGCTTCGCCGCCGAGGGCGAGGGCTGGAAGCTCACCGAGGCCGGTGTCACCGAGCTCGACGGCGACCTCCCCGTCAACCCCTCCGGCGGCGTCCTGTCCACCAACCCCATCGGCGCCTCCGGCATGATCCGCTTCGCCGAGGCGGCCCTCCAGGTACGCGGCCGCGCCGGGGAGCACCAGGTGGACGGGGCGCGCACCGCACTGGGGCACGCCTACGGCGGCGGCTCGCAGTTCTTCGCGATGTGGGTGGTGGGGGCCGAACCGCCGGTCCGATGACTTCCGCCGCGGCCTGTCGGTCCCCGGGTGTGCTCGCTAATGTGGCTCGGGGACGACGAGGCAAGGGGAGGAACGCGACGTGGCGACAAGCACGCAGCAGGGGCCGGGGGGACGGGCCAGGCCGGAACTCGATCTCAGCAAGGCGGACTGGCAGTCCGGCGGGAGGGCCACCGGCGGGGCGCAGGTGGCCTTCGTGGAAGGCTTCATCGCGATGCGCCACGGAGGAAGCCCCGGCGGCCCGTCCCTGATCTTCAACCCGGCCGAATGGCGCGCCTTCGTCCTCAACGCGCGCAGCGGGGCCTTCGACCTAACCTGAGGGTGGGGCCGGCCGGACCCGGCCGGCCGCGCCGAGACGACGGAGGCTGCCGATGCGTACCCACGACCTGCTTGCCGAGGGATTCGGGCGGATCGGGGAAGTGGTCCACGAAGCCGTCGACGGTCTGTCCCCCGAGCAGCTCGCGCAGCAGCCGCGGGTGGGGGCGAACACGGTCGGATGGCTGGTCTGGCACCTCACCCGAGTGCAGGACGACCACATCAGCGAGGTGGCGGACCGCGAACAAGCCTGGACCGCGGACGGCTGGGCCGACCGGTTCGGCCTGCCGCTGGACACGGCCGACACGGGTTACGGGCACACCGCCGAGCAGATGGCGTCGGTACGGGTGCCCTCGGCGGCCGAACTGCTCGGCTACTACGACGCGGTCCAGGCGCGCACCCTCGCCCACCTGGCCACGCTCGGCGAGAAGGACCTCGACCGGGTGGTCGACAAGGCCTGGAACCCGCCGGTCACCCTGGGCGTACGGCTGATCAGCGTACTGTCCGACGACCTCCAGCACGCGGGCCAGGCCGCCTACGCACGAGGCCTGCTGCGGACGGACGCCTGACGGCAAGGCCCCGCACCCTCTACTCGCCAGCCCCCTCGGGCGGCGGGGCCGCTCCAACCCCTGCCCCTCCACCCCCCCCGCCCCCTTGGGCGGCGGGGCCGCCCCCCCCCGGGCGTGTGGGGTCTCCCCTGATCGAGCGAAGCCGAGAGCTTGGGGAAGGGCGGGCAAGGGGGCGGCCCCCGGCGGAGCCGAACACCGCACCCCCGCCCCGCCCCCGCTAGCCCCGCACCCCCGCCCACCCACGGCACACAAGTGCCCGCCCGCGAACCGCCCACCACTTTTCCGCGGCCCACCCGAGCCACGTACCATGTCGGCATGTCCTTCCTCCGCCGCCGCCCCTCCGCCACCCCCGCGGGCCCGGAATTCGACGTCCTCGCCATGGACCCGGGCGACTGGCCGGGCAACCTCGGGGCCGGGCTGCTGCCCGCCCCCGACGGCAGCTGCCAGGGCGTCTTCCTCCGGTACGACCTGTTCGGCGGGCGCGGCCCCGCGATGGTCATCGGCAACCTGCCCGAGGGCTCCCCGGCCCGCGACCTCGGCGAGGGCCAGGTCCCCTTCGAGGTCGCCCAGCTCCTGCTGGCACTGGAGAACGACGAGGAGGTCGAGGTCGTCTCCACCGAGGACATGCCCGTCATGCAGGGCGACAACCTGCTGATCGTGCGCCGCCTCAAGCTCTCCGAGAGCCGGATCTCCTGCGTGCAGTTCGACCGCAGCGACAACGTCCTTGTCACCATCGCCAGTTGGGACCGTCCGATCACGGACGACCTCTACGCGCTGCTGAAGCCGCTGCCGGCGGAGATGTTCCAGGGCTGAGCCCCGGCCCCCGCTCCAGCAGCCGCACGTCGGACGCCTTCACGTACCCGATGCGGTGCCCGTACTGGATCTCGTAGTAGATCTCCTTGCCGCGCACCACCCGCCCCGGCTCGCCGAACTTCGCCGCGTAGAAGTACTCGCCGGGCGTCCGCTCCCCGACGACGTACCGCTGCCCGGCCGGGACCCGGTACGGCAGCGGCTCCACCGGCTGGACGGGCACCCCCGCGGGGTACGCGGACGCCTCCGGATAGGCCCTCCCGTACACCGGGATGCCGGTCACCCCCTCGCGCGGGGTGGCCAGGGTGCCCCTGGTGGGGACCGCGGTCCGGCGGCCGGCCGGGTCGTGGAACCAGGCCTGACGGCCGAGGTACCAGATCGCCGTCCAGTCGCCCTTCCGCTGCGCCACCGCGAAGCTCTGCCCTGTCGAGGCCCGCGCCCCCGTGTCGTTCACCCCGGTCGTCGATTCCTGGCCGCCGGGGCGCAGGCCGATGTCCGCGACGAGCGGCGCCTCCGGGTCCGGAGCGGTGTGCAGGCGGACCGCGCCGGAGCCGTGCGCGGGGCACGGTGCGTTCGCGGGCTTCTTCTTGCAGCGGGTGTACGGCGGCCGGTGTGCCGCGTACTCGGGGCGGATCGTTACCACCGCGCTGTCCGGCCCGGCCGTCGCCGTCAGGGGCTTGCCCAGCAGTTCGAAGTAGTGTGCCCAGTCCCAGTACGGGCCGGGGTCGGTGTGCATGCCGCGCACCGAGCCCGCGAGCGCGCCGGGCACGTTGTCGTGACCGATGATGTGCTGCCGGTCCAGCGGGATGCCGTACTTGGCGGCGAGGTGACGCACCAGGCGGGCCGACGCACGGTACAACGCCTCGGTGAACCAGGTGTCGGGGGCGGTCAGGAAACCCTGGTGCTCCAGGCCGATCGACTTCGCGTTGGTGTACCAGTTGCCGGCGTGCCAGGCGACGTCCTTCACCGGCACGTGCTGGGCGACCGCGCCGTCGGAGGGGCGCAGCGTGTAGTGCCAGGACACCGACCTGGGGTTCTGCACCGTGTGCAGCGCGGACTCCCAGTACCCCTCGGTGTCGTGGATCACGATGTAGTCGATGCCCGGCTCCTCGGGGCGCTCCCCGAGGTCGTGGTTGCCGTAGTCGCCGTCCTCGCTGCCGGGGATCCTCTGGTACGGGGCGGGGACCCACGAGCAGGACAGGGCGGCCGGGCAGTCGGCCGCGCCCCGGGCGGCGGGCGGCCCGCCGCGTGCCGTGGCGGGGGTGGCCGTCCGGGTGGAGGCCGGTGCGGTCACGGCCGGCCGGGCGGGCAGGACGACCGGGTCGCCGCTGTCGGTGGTACGACGCAGGCCCGAGCGGATGACCGCGTACACCTCCTCCGCGTACGCCCTGGCCGCCGCCGGGTCGGCGCTGCCCGAGAACCCGGCGACCGCTTCGTACCAGTCGGCGGGATCACTGCTCGGGCTCCGGCCGAGGCGCTGCTGGGCTGCCGCCAGCAGAGCGGCCCCGCCGCGCACATTGGCCGACGGATCGGTGCGCAACCGTTCCTCGGACAGTCCGGTCAGCGCGGCCGCCTGCGCCACCATGCCCATGCCCGCGGCGAGTTGAGGTGACCTGGTCCTCGCGTCGGTGAGGTGCATCGGCCCGTACCCGCCGATCACGCTCGGCGCACCGCCGTGCGTGTCCCAACGCGACTGGAGGTACGACACCCCCAGCAGCACGCTCGGCGGCACCCGGTAGTCGGCGGCGGCAGCGGCGAACTCTTCCTGGAGGCCGCGGGGAGGCACCTCCCGTGCCGCCGTCGCATGGGGGAGCGGGGCGAGAAGGAGGAGGAGGGCGGTGGACGCCGCGACGCCCCCCGTCCTGGTGGCGGAAAGATGCACAGCGTCCTCCGGGGACGAATCGGGCAACCGGAACCGCTCATCATGCCCATCCGCCCCCGCCATACCGTGCAGGCCGGGCCCAGGCGACAGGTGTGGCGACGAGACCGGAATCCCTCCCGTCGGGCCCTCGCACGCCGACGGGCCCGGCTCCGCACCCCCGGAGGGATACGGAACCGGGCCCGCCGGGCCTCGATCAGGCCCTGCGTCCGCTGACCAGCCGGTAGAGGAGCAGCACGATGACCGAGCCCACGACCGCGGCGATCCAGGTCGACAGCGAGAAGAAGCCGTCGATGGAATCGACCCCGAAGATCACCTTTCCCAGCCAGCCGCCCAGCAGACCGCCGACGATGCCGATCAGCATGGTGATCAGACACCCACCGGGGTCCTTGCCCGGCATCAGAGCCTTCGCGATGGCTCCGGCGAGCAGTCCGATCAGGATCCAAGCAATGATGCCCACAGTGATTCAACCTCCGTGCGAAAGCACCCCGGCGGTGGCCGGAGCTTTCTCCGGCTTTCCCCGTCACACGAGGTGAAACCACGCGGACGGCAGAAGAGGGACCTTTTGCAGCAAGGGATGACAAAGGTCCCCGCGGCATCCGGGCCTTTGGTCCCGGTGGGGGTGCCCCGGGCCTCAGCCCCGGTTCCGCTGCGTCGGCACTCGGCCCCGGTTCAGCAGCGTCGGCACTCGGTCCCGGTCCGGGCGCGTCGGAAACCGCCGGACACCATGGAGACAGCGCGGCGGGCGGGACCCGCCACCCGGGTGCGCCCACCC